>JAEMSB010000003.1:0-778 GCA_016463045.1 Niveispirillum sp. | reverse complement strand
ATTTTGAAACCCTGAATCACAACATGGCATAGCATTCCATCCGCCCACGCGTCGAACGTGCCGATTAATTTTCCTATTAATTCATAGCCGGCACGGTTTGCGCATCGCCCTTGTAGGCGATCAATGCGAAGTCGATGCCTTCGGCGGTGGCAAAGGCGGTGATGCCGGCCACGTCATTGGCCGACAGTGGCACCAGCGTCGCGACATCCTTGATCCCGGCATTGCCGGGGGCACAGTAGAGGGCGTCACACAGGGGGGAGCGCTTGATGGCCCAGCACAGCGCATGTTCGCGACCACCGGAACCCACGACCAGAATCTTCATGGCTCTATCCCCCTGCTGCTGCCGTTTGGCGGCGGTTGCTTAGCATGGGTTGGGGGACGGGTCACCCGGCGGTGTGGGATGGCGCCAATGCGTTCAACCGCGTGCGACGGTCAGCAGCCGGGCGAACCGGTCGGCAAGGATGGCAGGGTCGTGCGCCATCGTCGCGTCGCCCACCACCATCTCCGTACAGCAATGCCCCCGTACCGGCAGGGGGATGACACGGCCAAAGCACCAGATGCCTTCCTCCCGCGCCATACGCTCGAGTGCGTTCGCCAGGGCCGGTGCCGCCACCGGCCAGACCAGCCGAAAAGAATTGCACATCACCCGGTCGGCGGCCCAAGGGGCATCGCGCCGCGACAATGCATCGGCCAGGGCGACGGCATGGGCATGATAATCACCCATACGCGGCAGGAAATGACGCAACCCGTACAGCCCGCCCAGCACATAGGGGAACGC
>JAEMSB010000191.1 GCA_016463045.1 Niveispirillum sp. | reverse complement strand
GTCGCAGGGGAAGATGGTGAAATGCGGGTGCCCCGCGAACATCTCCGCCGCCGCCTGATGCGACGGTGCGCGCACCACCACAAACACAGTCAGCTCATTCACGACATCGGCGACGCCGTCGGGCGAGGTACGCTTGGTCGGCCCCAGCGGCCCGCCCTGATAGACGATCACATCCTGATGCGCCGCGTCCCAGGCGGCAAGGGCCGCCAGCCCCCGCTCATCCGTGGCCCGCCGCTCCTCTGCCCCCATCGCGTACCAGGCCCGCCAGCGCGCGCTGTTCTTGTTACTGGTGAAAACCGCGAGGTAGGTTCCGTCCTGGCTCATGCACACATCTCAATCTCCTGATCCCGGCAGCGTGCAGTATGGGATAGCGGACCGCAGGCGTAAATCGACCGATGGCCCCTACCGTTTCGGCTCTATTGTCACGATCACCCGGCGATAGCGGGTCAGGGAAGGGGTGCCCTTGTCCTTGACGGCGGCGATGAAATGCGCGGTTTCCGACTTGGTCACCATCGGCGCGCGGAAGGTGACGCGGTAGATATTCTCCGCCCCCTTGGCGGGGATCGGCTGTTTCCAACTGCCGACCTCCGGGTAATGGAACCAGTGATAGGACAGGCTGTCGCCATCGGGATCACTGCTGCCCTTGGCACTCAATTGAAACAGCGTGCCTGCTGTCACGGTCAGACGGTCGGCATGGTCCAGTGCGACGACGGGCGGGTGGTTCGCCTTTTCCGGCGGCTGCGTGGTCCAGGCGATGCGGGCCGCGAAATCATTCTGGAACGCATCGCGCCAGCGCCAGATGGTGGCCTGAAAATGGCTGTAGCTGCGGGGACCGGGCGTGATGGCGCGGCCATGCGGGCTGTCGGTATAGGGGGTGACGGTATCGACGGCGTTGGTCCAAATGGGCCGCGTCTCTGGCTCCACCGGCACATTGCCGTTAAAGCCCTTGGGGTCCATCGCTTCCAGCGCGGGGGTATAAAGCTCATACCGCCCGCCCCAGCCGCCCCAATCGGGACGGTCGGGATCGGACAGGCCCGTGGGGATCAGGCCCAGGAAGGCCGGCGTATCCCCCTCCATCCCATAGGCGACATCGGGATATTCGGCGCCAAGCGGCCCACGGCCCTGCTGGATATTGTGGGCGATCCATTTGGTGGAGATGGTGCTGTTGTCCAGCCCGTCCACCGCGACAAACATCCCACCCCAGGTGGCCGCGCCATAGCCGCCGGGACTGACGATATAGAACAGGTCGGGAAAGGTTCGCCGGATCCAGGCGCCGGCATCATCCTGATCGGAGATCGCATACACCCGCATCTTGGTCAGCAACCGCGACAGCTCCGCCGGCGACCGCGTGGCCTTCAACCTCATCAGCGCCTGGGCCAAGGTATTGGCCCCACCCCAGACGGAAACCCAGAGCGGGCGCGGGTCCGCCTTGTCCAGGGCGGCGATGATGCGCAGCACCCCCTCGCTATCCTTACCCGGCCCCGTCGCCGCCATGCCATAGGCCGGCTGCCCCGCATGCACCAGCGCCAACAGGCTTTCCGCCGATGGATAGCCCGGCGCATGCAGCAGCAGGTTGGGCTGCACCTGTCCATAGGCGGCGATGATGCGGCGCAGGCTATCGGGATGCACCTCGTTGCGCAGATGGGTGGAGGTGGTGGCGACCAGCGCCTCGATATCCAGCTCATTGGCATAAAGCAGCAGCCGCACCAGCGACTGCGCATCATCCGGCTCATTCTCAATATCCGTCAGCACCACCAATCGCGCCTTTGGTCCCGATGCGGTCGCCATCACCGGCGCTGACAGCATCCCCGCCAGCACAACACCCAGAACAACCCGCTGCATCCACGACGCCATTTTCCATCCCCATTTCCGCCCCGGCTTTATGTTGGGCAGGTTAGCGCTATCATTGGCGGTTAGGATACAGTGGGAAGCGGCGGGGGGCTAGGGGTTCGCAACCAATCAACCTGTCATCCAGTCTTCCAGGGCAAGACCGGGTAGCTGGGCGAATGCCTGATCGTTGCTGACCAGGATGCAGCCCATGGCGATGGCGTGTGCCGCAATCATCAGGTCCAGCGGTGCCAGAACCTTTCCCTGTCGCTCCATCGCGGCGCGGGTTTCACCATAAATCCGTGCCACATCGCTATCCCAGGGCAGGACATCCAGGCGCAGCAGCAACTCCCCCACCACACGGTGCAGACGTGTGGCCTCTGGCCTTTTGGCCAACCCATACCGCAATTCAGCCTCGGTCACGGCGGATAGGCACAAGGCGGTCATCGGGGCGGATACAACCCGGCGAACCACCACCGGATGTTCCCGGATCAGGTGGCGGACAGAGTTGGTGTCCAGCATGTAGCGGTTCAATCGTCCAGCACCACGAACGGGTCACGGTCCTGATGCTTTTGCTGGCGCTCCCCCGGTGCCAGAAAATCATCCGGGATATCGGCACCCTTCAGGGCGGCCAGAAACCCCGCCCAATCCGCCGGCTTGCGCGACAGGATCACATCCCCCGTGACGGGGTCCTGCCGGATAAACACTTCCTTCGCCTCAAACCGAAACGCCGCCGGCAACCGCACCGCCTGACTGCGCCCATTGGTGAACAGCTTTGCTGTCTGGCTCATGATCGTCTCCCCGGCTGGTGGGTGGTAGAGATCATGATATAGACCGGGGTGGAGTGGGTCAAGGTGGGGGGCGGCTTTGCGCCCCATTATAGTCGTTTGGGGAGATGGTTGTTGCGAAGGAAAGCGGATGTAGCGAGGTACCAGCTGAAGGGCTGAGTCAACTTGATGAATTATCCAGATCAGTGTGGCACACTCGCTCCCGTTAAAATGGTTTCGCCTCTTCTTATAGGACGGGTGCTGGCCCATGGCGGATACGGGCGGCGGTGGAGTTTTGGCAGCGGCGGGGCTGGAAGCCTTCCAGCCTGGTGCCATGCTAGCGGGGGTCGTCGTCAACGGCCTCTACGCCCTTGCGTCCCAATGGCACCGTCATGCGCGCGGCCAGACCATCGAGGACAGTTTCCAGGGTGTGCTCGACCGCTTAACCGGCTATCGCCTTGGCCCGAATGCGGACATTCTGCGCGCAATGCTGGCAGCCCAAGGCAAGGCCGCCGTCAATGTAGTAGACGACTATGTCCGCTCTCCCGACTATTCGAAAGCCACGGACCGCTTCGTCTGCGACCGAGTGCGGGCCATCGCAGAGAACCTGATCGGCTATTCGAGCAAAGCTCTGGAAAGGGACCTATTAGACCTGATCCCAAACCTGCCCAAGCACACCGCTGCAATTTTCTATCACCGTACGACCGTGGACGAGGCATCGGTGTTCTTGGGCTACATGGTCGTTCGGGTCAACACAGATGTATTGACCGTACCGGAGGGGTTGCGTGCTTGGTTCCGCGACGGAGATCGCTGGTCTACTGCCTATCGCGGCCACTTTGTCCAGGCTATCCTGACCCAGGATCGGACGAACCGCGCAGTTATGTTGGAGCTTGCGCTGACTGTAATCACCAATTCTAACCAAGCGGCGGCGATATCCGAAAACATACTTACCAAACTGGATGAGAAAGCCAGCAAATGTCAGCTGACGGAGCTGGCTAATGCATGGGATGAGGGGCTAGCGCAGGTCAGGTCGCAGCTCAATCACATCGCGGCGACAACGATACATATGAAGGAAACTACAACACGGACCGACGCAAAGGTCGATTCCATCCTCGCATGGGTCAGTCAAGACAAAACAATAGCGAATCAGAAGATCGCAGAGCTGTCCAGCATCCTGAAGGCGGAACGCGCCGCCATTCTTGGTCTGCTCCATAGCTTAATAGGAAAGAAAGTGCCTGCTGATAGAATAATGGAGTATCTACCTCTTGCGCGCGAGAAACTGGCCGAAGTTCATAAGGAATTAGAACACTTGCGTCGAATTTCAAGAGATGTCCCAGAAATCGCGATAGATGTTATCGCTGCGGAGGCTGCGTTGACGCGCAATGGCATGATAGACTTAGTGGATGCTGAAAATCGGCTCGCGCAGGCATTGGCATGTTATCAAAAGACAGTGAATGTCGATCCGGCGCGTGATCTAGAAGTCTTAACCGGCCTTGACATTGCTCGCGCTGCAATCGCTCAAGCACGCGGCCAGCCGCGTGAAGCTGCGACATTGTATGGCCTAGCGGCGGACAGGTTGATCAGACCTGAGGCGGCGTGGCCGGTTGATATCTGGCGAAAGCAAGTACAAGCTCTCTATGACGCCGATATCCTCTTCCCAGATCAAGATGTACTGATCGAAAGTATCGAGATTTTGGAACGACGAATCCTACCAACACTATCGCCACATTCTCTGGCGTGGGCTAAGGCACAGCACGATCTTGGCATTTTACTTCTAAGACTAGGAAAAGGACAAGGTGAAAATTCAGGAATACTGCAACCACTGCTGCAGGCGATTGCTGCGTTTCGCGCGGCACTGGAGGTGTGTACTCAGGATGGTACGCCAGCCGCTTGGGCAGAGATTCAGGATGCTTTGGGTAGCGCGCTCACTTGCCTAGCAGTTCGGCAGGGAAAAATTGATGAAAGAGATAGCCTTGAGCAGGCTATTGCCGCGTTCCATGCTGCTTTGAAGGTCAGAACACCCGAGACCATGTTTGATGACTGGGTTATCACTCAGACAAATCTTAGTGACGCACTACTCGCGCTAGGGGAAAACTTGGGCAAAGAAGAGGGTAAGAAGAAGCTAGAACAATCCCTCGCTGTCTGCGAGGAAACATTAGGGGTAATGTCACCTAGCACCACGCCAACGGTATGGGCTAGAATGCAGAACACACTTGGAAGTGTACTAAAAGTCTTGGCAACTCACCAGAAAGAGTCAGCAGTAATTTCAATCCTGGCAACTCGCCAACAAGAGTCAACAGCAATTACAATGCTGAGGCGAGCGGCAGCCTCACATTTGGAGGCGCTGAAGATGCAGAGTCGCGATATTGAGCCCGTTGCCTGGGCGATGACGATAAAAAAACATGGGTCTGCGCTCATAGCCCTTGCTCGTTTGCAGAGCATTCACTCTGGAGAGGAACCGCGCTTGCAGGCAATTGCCAGTTTCCAACAGGCACTCGAAGTCCTACCTCGCAATGCAGCGCCGATAGATTATGCTCTAATAGAGGCCGAACTTGGCAAGGCGCTGTTCGACAATGGGTATCTGTTTCAAGATTACAAGCAGGAAGTAAGCGGTATAATGGCACTTTACCGTGCGAAGAGTGTGTTCCAGAGCAACCGCATGATCTACGAAATACAGAGAGTAGACGAATACTTAGGTAAAGCCTCCCGCTGGAAAAAAGACGAAGCCTTGCGAAAGTTGGCGGGCAAATAGACGGTCCGTCAACCAGGGAACCGGGCTTCGCCCTTGCCAATCACCGCACCCGCATATGTGAAACGTGCCAAAGGGTGTCACCATAAGACCGTGGAAGAGAGACTGCATGGTGAACAGCTGTGTCCGAGGAGATCGCCGGACGGGGGAGGAATGTCCGGAATCCCGGATTTACCGTGCTAAACCCGCCCGTCCGCTTCCGGCCCCATCTCTGCCGCCCGAGAAAGCAGCGCTCCACCCGACATCGCCTCTCACCACACAATGCCCCCTACCGCCCCGGCACCGGCACCGGCACCACATGTGTGTTCTTCACCTCCTCCATCACCATATAGGTATGGGTCTGGGCGACCCCCTGGATGGAGGAAAGCTTGTCGCCCAGGAAGGCGCGGTAGGCGGCCATGTCGGCGACGCGGACCTTGATCAGGTAGTCGAAGCCACCGGCCACCATATGGGCTTCCTGGATCTCATCCAGCCGGCGGACGGCGTCGGCGAAGATTTGGAAGACGTCGGGGGTGGTGCGGTCCAGGCGTACCTCGATGAAGGCCGCCAGTGAGCGATCCAGCAGTTCCGGGTCCAGCAGGGCCACATATTGGCGGATGAAGCCGTCGCGCTCCAGCCGGCGCACCCGCTCCAGACACGGCGTGGGCGAGAGGTTCACCCGCCGCGCCAGTTCTACATTCGAGATACGCCCATCTTCCTGCAGGATGCGCAGGATGTTCTGGTCGATACGGTCCAGCTTCGCAGCTGCGGAATCGGTACTCATTATATCCTCTGGCAAAAACGCGATCTGGCCGGATGATATCCTGTCAAAACCCTTTCTTTGGAGAAAAATCGTCCAAAGAATTTGCCATACTCCGAGCAATTCAAAACACCAGCGTTTCTCGGAGTTACGGCGATGTCCGGCACCGTTCTGAACGACCTGCGCAAGGCCAAGCATGCCGATGAGGTCACTGTCGTCACCGGCCTGCTGCGCAGCCATGGGCTGACCCCGGCGGAGAGGACGCGCATCCATGACCGGGCGGTGGCGATTGTGGAGGCGGCGCGCCTGCGCCGGCGCGAACTGGGGCCGCTGGATAATTTCCTGCAGGAATTCGGCCTGTCGAATAATGAGGGCATTGCCCTGATGTGCATTGCCGAATGCCTGCTGCGCATTGCCGACCCGGAGACGGCAGACCGTCTGATCGCCGAGAAGATCGCGCAGGGTCAGTGGGATGCCCATCTGGGCCGCAGCGACAGCGCCTTTGTGAATGCCGCCGCCTGGGGCCTGATGCTGACGGGCAAGATCACCGATCTGGAGCGCGGTGGCGAGCGGGATGCCGGCAATTTCCTGAAGCGCATGGTGGCCCGGTCGGGTGAAAGCGTCATCCGTACCGCCATGGGCCAGGCCATGCGCGTCATGGGCGGGCATTTCGTGCTGGGCCGCACCATCAAGGAAGCCATGGCGGAGGCGCGCAAGGCCCGGCCCAGCGGCACCGTCCATTCCTATGACATGCTGGGCGAAGGGGCCCGCACCTGGGAACAGGCGACGCGGTACCTGGATGCCTATGTGAAGGCCATTGACGCCGTAGGCGCGGAAGCCGCGGGCCGTGGCCCCGTGGCCGCCCCCGGCGTGTCGATCAAGCTGTCGGCCCTGCACCCGCGCTATGTCCAGGCGCAGCATGCGGATGTGATGGCGAAGCTGGTGCCTGCCGTGAAGGGTCTGGCGCTACAGGCCAAGCGCTGGGACATCAACCTGACCATCGATGCCGAAGAGGCGGACCGTCTGGAACTGTCGCAGGATATCCTGGCGGCGCTGGCCCATGACCCCGATCTAGCCGGGTGGAACGGCCTGGGTCTGGCCATCCAGGCTTATTCCAAGCGCACGCATCTGCTGGTCGACTGGCTGGTTGATCTGGCCCGTGCCGCTGGCCGTCGCCTGATGGTGCGTCTGGTCAAGGGCGCCTATTGGGATACCGAGATCAAGATGTCCCAGATCGCCAGCCACCCGGATTATCCGGTCTTCACGCGCAAGGCGGCGACGGACCTGTCCTATCTGGTCTGTGCGCGCAAGATGCTGGCGGCCAAGGACGCGATCTATCCGCAGTTTGCCACCCACAATGCCTATACCATCGCGGCCATCCTGCATCTGGCCGGCGATAACCGCGATCTGGAGTTCCAGCGCCTGCACGGCATGGGCGAGCTGCTGTACACGGCAGCGCGCGAGGTCCTGCCCGCATTCCCGCGTGTGCGTATTTATGCGCCCGTGGGTACCCATGAGGATCTGCTGCCCTATCTGGTACGCCGTCTGCTGGAAAACGGTGCGAACAGCAATTTCGTCAACGCCTATATGGACCCGGACGTGCCCGTCAGTGACGTGGTTGCCGACCCGGCCGCTTTTCTGGAGAAAGAAGGCATGCTGCGTCATCCGCGCATCCCCACGCCCGCCGACATCTATGGTGCCGAGCGTGCCAATTCCAAGGGCTTCGACCTGACGGCCCCGGAGAAAGTGGCCGAACTGACGGCGCAGATGCAGGCTTCCCTGTCGCGCAACTGGACATCTTGCCCCATTGTCGGCGGTGTCGAACTGTCCGGTCCCACCCAGCCCGTGACCGACCCGGCCAACCGCGCCCGCACCGTAGGTACCGTCGTGTTGGCCGATAAGGCAGCGGTGGAACGCGCCCTGTCCCTGTCCGCCGCCGCGCAGAAGGCTTGGGATCGTGAGGGTGCCGATCACCGCGCCGCCTGCCTGGACCGCGCTGCCGACCTGATGGAGATCGATACCTC
>JAEMSB010000683.1 GCA_016463045.1 Niveispirillum sp. | reverse complement strand
CTGACGGACAGGACACGTTCCGCGCGGTTCAGGCGCAGTTCGGTGGGCCAGTGGCTGCTGCCGCCGGCCTCGCTGACGAAACGTTCCTCGCTCATTCAGGCGGCGTCGTCCAGGCGGCGCGCCTCATCAACCAGCATGATGGGAATGCCGTCGCGGATGGGATAGGCCAGCTTGGCCTGATCGGAGATCAGTTCCTGGGCGGCGGCGTCATAGCGCAAGGGCGCCTTGGTCAGCGGGCAGACCAGGATCTCCAGCAGGCGCGGATCGACGCGGGCGCTGTCGGTCTGAGTGGGGGCGTCGGTCATCGCGGGCACTCCGGGTTTGAGGCAAGCCTCAATGTCAAAAAGATCAGTGGCGGGCGCCGCCACCTTCACTGTCGCCGCCCTGATGGACGGCCATTTCAACCAGCGCCAGCAACAGCTTGGCACGGGCATTCAGGTCCGGGCTTTCCAGCAGGGCCTGCTTTTCCGGCGCATCGAAGGGGCAGATCATGGCCAGCGAGGTGATCAGCCGGTCCAATGGCGCCTGGGCGATGCTGTCCCAATTGGCGCTGATCCCCTGCTGCTTGAAATAGGCGCGCAGCGTGCCGTCCAGGCTGGCGCGGTCCAGATCGCAGGGGGCATCCTCGTCCAGGTCAGCGGCGAAGGTCGACCAATCGGCGATGATACGGCGATATCCGCGCGTGGTCGGCACCTCCCCCGCGATACGGAACCGGCTGATCCCCGTTAGGGTGATCAGGAAGCGGCCATCTTCCGTCTCGCTGAAGCTGGTGATGCGCCCGACGCAGCCGATATCGTAAAGGGGCGGGTGGTTGCCCATCCCACCATCACGCGGCTGGATCATGCCGATCAGCCGGTTCGAGGCCAGTGCGTCCTGCACCATGTTCAGATAGCGCGGCTCAAAGATATTGAGCGGCAGCTTGCCACGCGGCAGCAGAAGCACCCCCGTCAACGGAAAGACGGGGATGGTGTCCGGCAACTGATCATGGGGCAGGTCGAACGGGTTCTGGCTCATGCGAACAGCAGCGATGACAGTTTACGGCGGGCCTGGATGACCAGCTTGTCCATGGGGCCCAGCGCCTCGAACATCTTCAGAAGCTGGGTACGGGCGGCCTTGTCGTTCCATTCCCGGTCGCGCTTCACGATCTCCAGCAGGGCTTCCACCGCCTCATCGTTGCGGCCGGCGGCGAAGAGCGCCACCGCGTAATCGTAACGCGCCTGATGGTTGTCCGGGTCGGCGGTGACGGCAGCCTTCAGATCGTCCAGGGGGCCGGCATTGGCGGCCTGTTCGGACAGCTCGATCTGCGATTTCACGGCGGCCAGATCGGCGGACTTGGCGATACCGGCGGGTGCATCGGCGAGCATACCCTTGGCGGCGTCGGCCTCGCCCACGGCCAGCAGGCAGCGGATGACGCCAGCATAGGCGGCGGCGTTCTCCGGCTCCTCGGCCAGCACTTCCTGATAGACAGCGGCGGCACCCTGGGCGTCACCAGCATCCAGCAGGCCCTTGGCCTCTGCCAGGATGGCGGCGATGTCGATGGCGCCGGTGCCGCCCGACAGCTTCACCAGACGTTCGATGAAGGCCTTGATCTGGCTTTCCGGCAGAGCGCCCTGGAACCCGTCCACGGGGCGGCCCTGGAAGAAGGCATAGACGGTGGGGATCGACTGTACCCGCAACTGGCCCGCCACGGCGGGATGCTTGTCGGTGTCGATCTTCACCAGCTTCACGGCACCCTTGGCGGCGGTCACGGCCTTTTCCAGGATGGGACCCAGCGTCTTGCAGGGGCCGCACCAGGTGGCCCAGAAATCGACGATGACGGGCACTTCCTGCGACGCCTCGATGACATCGGCCATGAAGCCGGCGTCGCTGCCATCCTTGATCAGGTCGGTGGCGGCGGGCTTTGGCTGGGGCGAAGGCGTGGGCGAGAACATGGGTTCTTGTTCCTGGATCGGGTGATCATGCATGGCCCCGCGATGCGGGGATCGTCACCGGCTTATATAGAGCGGCCATGGCCCCGCGGCAAACCTCCCGATGGGGTGCCATGCATCAAGGATGGGGTGCTTTCGCAGAAAACCATACAGGCATGGAAAAAAAGTCCTTGCATGGCAAAGTTTGATGGCTATATTCCGCGCTCACCGCCGGGGACGACCCGGACGGACATCGGAAATGGGCGGGCGTAGCTCAGGGGTAGAGCACAACCTTGCCAAGGTTGGGGTCGAGGGTTC
>JAEMSB010000682.1 GCA_016463045.1 Niveispirillum sp. | reverse complement strand
ACCAATGACGAATTGAAACTGGGCGTGGTCACGGGTCTGATCGGCGCGCCCTTCTTCTTTCACCTGCTGCTGAAAACCAGGGAGCGGATGCGATGAGCCTGCTGTCAGCCCGCAATATCCGTTTTGCACGGGGTGGCCGGCCCATCCTGGATGGTGTCGACCTGTCGGTCGGGGCCGGCGAATGTGTCGGCCTGATCGGGCCGAACGGGGCCGGTAAATCCACCCTGCTGTCGGTGATGGCCGGCCTGTTGAAGGCGGATGGCGCGGTCGCCCTGGACGACAGGCCGCTGGAGCAGTGGCCGCGGGCGGAGCGGGCCCGGCGCATCGGCTTTCTGGAGCAGGGGGCGAATTGCCACTGGCCCCTGACGGTGGAGCGGGTGGTGACCCTGGGACGACTGCCGCATGCCAGCCCCTGGGGCGGGGAGGCAGAGGCCGACCGCGCCGCGATTGCCCGCGCCATGCAACAGTGCGACGTCACACACTTCGCCGAACGGAGTGTGACAAGCCTGTCTGGGGGCGAGCGGGCGCGGGTCATGCTGGCCCGTGCGCTGGCGGGCGATCCGGCAGTGCTGCTGGCCGATGAACCGGCGGCGGGCCTGGACCCGTATCATCAGTTGCAGGTGATGGAACTGCTGTCTGGATTGGCGGCGGGGGGCATGGCCGTGGTGGTCGTACTGCACGACCTGACGCTTGCTCTCAGGCACTGCACCCGCCTTTGTCTGCTGGATGAGGCTGGCAAGGTGGCGGCGGATACCACGCCCGCCGACCTTCTGGACAGCGGCGCGCTGGGCCGGGTCTATGGCATCGAACTGGTGCGCGGCGGGCATGAGGGCGCACCCTTTGCCCTACCCTGGCGCCGCCTGCCGGTGGAGATGCGGGCATGAGCACGGCCCTCACTCCTGGCATAACCCTGATCCTGGGTGGTGCGCGGTCGGGCAAAAGCCGGATGGCCGAACAGCTGGTCACCGCACTGCCCGGCCCCTGGGTCTATGTCGCCACTGCCCAGGCCTTTGATGCAGAGATGCAGGATCGTATCCGGCTGCATCAGGGGGGACGGGCCGAAGGCTGGGTCACCGTGGAGGAACCGCTGGATCTGGTGGCAGCATTGACCCGCGCCAATGCCACGGCCCGACCTGTCCTGGTCGACTGCCTGACCCTGTGGCTGACCAATGTCATGCTGGCCGGGCGGGAGGTGGAGGCGGAGGCCGCACGGCTGATCGACCTGCTGCCCGGCCTGACGGTCCCGGTCGTGCTGGTCGGCAATGAGGTGGGGCTGGGCATCGTGCCTGACAACCGCCTGTCGCGCCTGTTCCGTGACCATGCGGGCCGGTTGCATCAGGATATCGCGCGCATCGCCGACAAGGTGCTGTTCATGGCCGCCGGCCTGCCGATGCAGTTGAAGTAAGGAGTTCAAGATGGAAGCCGTTGTTACGCCGGAAGATGCCGAACGCCACAAGGCCAAGATGCAGAAGCGCAAGGCCCTGATGGATCGCCGGGTCGGTGAACGTCAAAATGAAAAGGGCCTGCTGATGGTCCATACCGGCCCCGGCAAGGGCAAGTCCACGGCGGCGCTGGGCCTGATGATGCGTGCTGCCGGCCATGGGTTCCGTGTCGGCTTCATCCAGTTCATCAAGGGCACCTGGGCCACGGGCGAACAGGTGGCGCTGGAACGGTTCGATGACCTGATCGACCATCATGTGATGGGAGAGGGCTTCACCTGGGAAACCCAGGACAAGGCGCGCGATATCCTGGCCGCCGGCCGCGCCTGGGATCAAGCCCGCGCCATGATGGTAGATCAGCGTTACCGGCTGATCGTGCTGGACGAGATGAATATCGCCCTGCGCTATGGCTATCTGGATATTGATGAGGTGGTGGCGACCCTGGTGTCGCGCCGTCCCGACCTGCATGTGCTGGTCACAGGCCGCAATGCCAACCCGCTGCTGATGGATGCCGCCGATCTGGTGACGGAGTTCCAATCCGTGAAGCATCCGTTCAATGCCGGGATCAAGGCCCAGGCCGGGATCGAATTCTGATGGCGACGCGGCCCCGCGCCCTGATGATCCAGGGGACCGGATCGGATGTCGGCAAGTCGCTGCTGGTGGCAGCGCTGGCCCGCGCCTTTGCCAACCGGGGCCTGTCGGTGCGGCCATTTAAGCCGCAGAACATGTCCAACAATGCCGCCGTCACGGCGGATGGGGGGGAGATCGGGCGGGCACAGGCGCTGC
>JAEMSB010000190.1 GCA_016463045.1 Niveispirillum sp. | reverse complement strand
GCCAGAAGGTCGGTGATGAACATCACCTTGGCCGGGGTCACGTCCAGCGGCACCTCTTCTGCCGCGGGGGCGGCGCCGGGCCGCAGGCTGGACAGCGCCGCCGAGAGCGGCGGCGGGGCACCGGCGGCAGCAGGTACCGGCGGGGCTGCACCGACCAGAAGATGCGCGGGCTCCAGTTCCGGCTGTGCGCCCGTGAACCAGATGCCGCGCAGGAAATGCCCTTCCTGATAGGGGGGCACACGCAGAACGCGCCCCAATATCGTCTTCAATGGCGAGGCGATGGCCGCGAAGGCAGCAGGGAAACTGAACATCCCGTCGGGATCGGCCGGCTTGTCCAACCCGGCCGCCGCCTTGACATAATGGGTCCACAACGTCTGGGTCAGGTCCACCATGGCCTTGTCAATGTCCGCCGGTTCAAATGGCAGGTCGCTGACATGGGGCTGGGACCAGCCCAGCATGGTATCCGGACCACCGGCGGGCGGCATCTGCCAGAAATCGGTAAAGCCCGGCAGGCGGTCGCACTGGGTGACGACGATATGGACAGGCAGACGCAAGCCCGTCTGCCGCATCAGATCCAGCAACCGTTCCTGCAGGATGTCGCCCTTGGCCAGCAGGCTGTCCGGACCCAGCGCACCGGCGCCGGTCAGGTCGGTGACGGGGATGGTCAGGATTAACCCGTCCAGCCCACGCTGTGGCCGGTGCGCCTGCAACCGCCGCGTCAGCCCGCGCCAGCGGTCACGGTCGCCGGGCCGGCCTTCCGCCGTCATGATCAGGGCGCCGCGCGCATCGATGACAATGCCGCCTTCGAACGCATGCAGGGTGGCGTCCTTGCCGATCGGCGTTTCTTCAAGCGGCAGCAGACGCGGAACGCGGGCCGAGTGCAGAAGCGAGCTTTTACCGCTGCCCGCTTCCCCGATCAGCAGGAACCAGGGCAGCGCATAGGGCGACTTCACCCCGGCCCAGTCGGACAGACGGCGCAGGGTGGTGGTGAAGGCCATGCCGGTGCCGGTGTGGCGGCTGGCGGTGGAGGCGGGGGGCCCGCTCCCGGCGGGCTGTTCGGGCTTGGCCGCAGCCTTGCCGCGTTTCAAGGTGATGATCACCAGGATCAGCACAGCCAGGGCCAGCAGGCCCAGGCCCAGCGCCACCCACAGACCATATTCCGCCAGGAAGGCCCCGATATTCATCGTGCGGCCTCCGGCTTGCCGGCGGGAACGATTGGCACCGCCGCCGGCTTTTCCGCCGTCACGGGCGTGGCCAGCGGCCCCAGCCGGTAGGTGCGGACATACCAGACGCCATGCGCCACCGCCGTATGCAGGGCCAGTACAATCAGCAATCCATAGAACCAGGGCCGCAGATGCGGCAGCCGCACCTCCCGCCCCTCGGTCACGGTGGCGGCATAGGCGGCGGGGCAGAGGAAGGGCGCCGGTCCGGCATATCCCGTCGCCTCCGCCAGACGGTCGGCCAACCCCTGACGGTAGCGGCGGCGGATGGGTTCATCCTGATGCCGGTGATACCGGCCCCGGAAACCCAGCGACAGGGCCGCCAGATAGACCGACAGCAGCTCATATTCCTGTTGCGGCGGGCCGGCCAGCAGGGCGTCGAGCCGCTGAAACACCCGCTCGCCCGCCACCCGCGTGCCGAACAGCGACAGTTCCAGCAGATTGTCCAGCCAATGTTCCCGCCCCGCCCAGGCATCGCCATGCAGCAGCATCTCATCTGCCAGGGCGGCCATCACATATTGCGCCTCCCGGTACAGTTCCACCCCGAACCTTCCGCCAAGGCGCATGGCGGTAGCGGCCTGGGTATCCAGCAGCCGATGCAGGCGGCGGTTGATACGAACCGCCACCTGGGCCGGGTCGGGCAGCGGCTGCCCCTGTTCCGCCATGCGGTCGCCCAGCGACAGGGCGTTGCGGATGCCCGACAGTTCGGCATGGAATTCCTGGAACATCGCCAGCAGCGACAGGGCGCCGTTGGACGCCCCTTCTGTCTGCGGCTGTGTTGTCAGGGCGATGCTCATGCTTCGTCTGCGGCGGCGGGGATGAACAGGAGGATTTCGCCCGGCCGTGATGTGGCCGAGCGGTCCAGCGGATTGACGATCAGCAGCGTCTCGCCGGCCTTCACATACTCATCCTCGGCGATGCGGAACAAAACCATGTCGCGGCTGGTGGCAAATCCCGCCGCCTCATCCGGCATCAGGGCGGCGCGCATGGCACCGCGCAGGCGGTAGGACAGCAGCTCCTCCACCTGCCCATCGGGCACGATCAGGGCGGCGTCGAACCAGGCCTGCACATCCGCAGGCCCCTGCCCACCCTTCATGCGCAGACCCACGACCAGGCCCTGTCTCGTTAGCCATTGTTCCTCGATCCGCAGCTTGAAACCCTCCGCGATGGGTTGGAAGCTGATGGCGGAGAAGGCCTGGGACACCAGTTCCACGACCGCGTCGATCTGGGCCAGCAGCGCCCCGACACAGCCACTCGGATTGTCATGGTCATAGGGTTCGGTCAGGGGCGGCGTCATGGCGGGACGCAGCACGGCTGTATGGCCCGCCACCGTTTGCAGCGCCATGTACAGATCGAACGGATGCACGTGCGGCAGGCGCAGCAGCGTCTCCAGCGCCGGCAGCCCCGCCACCAGACACATGACGGTGAAGCGCGCTTCGGCCCGGTTCACCTCATGTCCCTGGCTTTCGGCGACATAGGTTGCCTTCTCCCGCAGCTTGGCCACCAGCTCGCGGCATTCGCGCGACAGCGGGTCATCGGGTTCCAGGGCCGGGGTCGGCGGCTGATAGGGGGTCAGCTGGAAGCCCTGATTTCGGAACTCCACCTCGGCGATGGGCAAATGTGTGTGACGCGGCGGCACATCATCGGCCAGCAGCAGGCGCGGCATCGGTCGCAGGCGGGCCACCGGCACGGCATCCTGACCGGTATTCTCATCAACCGCATCGCTGCTGTAGGAGCGCCAACGGGCCAGATTGTCCCCGGCCTTGGCGGCCCCGGGATGATATTCCGGCACCACCAGATGCAGCCGCTGCGGCATGCGCAGCTTGTCCTTCACGGCAGCCAGATTGAAATCCAGCTCCCGCGTCAGCCCGTCGATCCAGATCAGAAGCCCGTCCGGCATCACGGCTTCCAGCGCGATGATGCGGAACCGGCCCGCCGCCAGCTGCGCGCGGTCGATCTCCAGCCGCGTGACGCCATAATGGAACGGGGACAGGCGGCGCAGGTGATAGGTCAGTTGAGCATCGCCCTGCAGCCAGGCCTGCTGCATGTGCTGCGGCGACAGCAGCATGCCCTCGCTCCACTGCACCGGGTCGGGGACAGGCTGGCCCAAGCGCTTTTCGTCCTTGGCCATGATCATTGTCCTGCTTCCACGGAAAAGGCGCTGCGGCCCAGACGGATCACCGGGCTTTTCAGCCGGTCGATACGGGCCCGGTGAGTGCCAGGTGTGGGATATGCGGCAAAGACAAAGGCGCCGACGGCGTCCTCTTCATTGCGCCTGATCTCGTACTGCACGCTGCGCTGCGGGGAGAGTTCGAAGGACTGCACACGCAGCCCCGTGGGCAGGGCCAGCATGATCTGCGACTTGTCCTTGAACCATTGCGCCGATGCCAAATTGGAAACAGCGGCCAGCGCATCCTCGTCCATGGCGAAGACCAGATCGACAGCCACGGGGGCGTCGGCATTGGCATCCATGGCGGCTGAAATCTTCAATTGTTCTGTATCGATGCTCGGCAATCCGCCGCCGCACCCGCCTAACGAGAGACCGAGAATCAGGATTATCGCCGCCGTCGCAGCATGTGAAAAAGACCGGCACCGGGCAGCGGTCAAAACCACAGCAATCCCCTTGTCGCCCATTCAGGACTATGGCTTCCGACATCTCCGGAAGCGGTACTTCATAGTACCCCAATGAAATTCTGAATCTCCAGAATATTGGCGAAACAAGGGGTTCGGGCGTTCAACCTAAAGCCGTCTCAGGCGGGGTCTTTGGAGCCGGTTTTCGACTTGGGCTTCAAGGTTTTGATGGTTTCCATCAGTTTCTGCCCCAAGACCTTGATTTCCTCCCGCAGAGTCCGCAGCAGACGTTTTTCCATCGCCTGCATCGCTTCGGCCTGACGACGCTGCTCCTCGGCCAACTGGCCGATCTTTTCCATCAACTCCGCATGATTTGGGGAGGGAATCGGAGAGGTTGTGGCGGAAATCCTAGGTTCCGTCCCTCCCACGACCGAAAGCCTGGGAGGGTTGATCGCAACCGGCAGCGGTTCTACCGCCGCGCGAATCGGAGGGTCGTCCAGCCAGACCTGAATCGTAGCGTATGAGACTGAAAGCGCATCGGCGATACGGCGATAGGACCAGCCCTGTTTGCGCAGCCGTTCGGCAATTTCCCGCCGCCGGCTGGCAGAGGCGTGACCATCCACCTTCACGCCACTGGCCTCGGGCAGGCCGGCGACGATGGTGATAATGCCGTTGGTGCGTTCGCCCATGGATCAGGGTCCATTCCGTGTCGGCGCACCTGTGGCGCGCCTTTGGCATCGTATCAGAAACAGACCGGTGACCGCAGCCAAAGATCGCAGAAAGGCGGTCATGCCTTCTGGCAGGTGGCCTTATCCTCGCTCAACGCCCGGCAGATCAGGCCGGTGCTGGTCTTGAAGCTGTTATCCGGGTTGCGGCGCACGGCGACACGGTTGGAAAACTGTACCCATCCGGCACTGCCCCAATGGGATCGGATGCCGTTGGAGAAGGCCAGGGTCCCATCCGGGAACTTCACGACGGAGGTTCCGTCCTTGAAGGTGATGCGGTCCACGTCCAGGGTCACCACCTGCTTGTTGGAACAGAGCACCATTTCCTCGGTCCCCTGCTGGCGCGTGCAGACAAGCGGGTCATTGCCGCCCGCCAGCACCACCGCGAAGATCGTCACTTCCAGCACATTCAACGGCATCGCCGCCTCTCCCCCTCTGCACCCCTGGGGCCACTATCCTAAATCCGGGCCAGAATGAAAATACGCCGGAAGGGGAAGAGGGTACTGCCATCGGCCTCTACCGGATAGGCATCGCGCAGGGCCGCACCATAGGCCGCACGGAAGGCCGCCGCCTGATCGGGCGACAAACGGCTGGTCACCGGCAGCAGGGCCGTGGCCGACACCCATTCCAGCACCGGATCATCGCCTTCCAGCACCTGCAGGTATTCGCTGTGCCAGATATCGATGCTGTGGCAATGCGGGCGCAGGACGCGCCAGTATTCGTCGGGCCGCAGCACGGTGCCATGGTCCAGGGCACCCGCCAGGGTGTCGCGCCATGGCTCCCGCGCCGCCAGACCGGCCAGCAGCCGGTGCGACGGGGCCGCGAAATTGTCCGGCATCTGCACCGCCAGCACCCCGCCCGACGCCAGGAACCCCGCCAGCCGCGCGAACAGCCCGGCATGATCGGGCAGCCAGTGCAGGGCGGCATTGGAAAAGATCAGGTCAGACGGTGCGTCGGGCTGCCATTCCCCGATATCGCACTGCCGCCAGAACACGCGTGAGGCGGCCCCCGCGGCCTTGGCCAACATGGCGGCATCGCTATCCAGACCGGTGACGGTGGCTGCTGCAAACCGGTCGGCCAGCTGCCGCGTCAGATAGCCGGTGCCGCAGCCCAGATCGGTGATAATACCGGGCATGATATCGGGAAGGGCCGACAGAAGGTCCTGCCCCGGCCGTTCACGTAGGGCGCGATAACGTTCATAGAGATCGGGGTTCCAGGCCAAGGCATCCTCCCGCTTCGCATCAGGCCGCCATGGTGGCGCGAAGCGGGAGACCCGGCAAGCACTCCCGAATGCTCAGGCAGCCGCCGCTTCCGCCACGGGCATCTGACGCGCCAGATGCGCGCCCAGGCGCAGGGACAGGGCCACGATGGTCAGCGTCGGGTTGGCCCAGCCGGACGTGGGGAAGATTGAGCTACCGGCCACGAACAGGTTCTCCTTGCCCCAGACCTTGGCATTGGCATCGACCACGCCGGTGGATGGATCGGCGGACATGCGGGTGGTGCCGATATGGTGATGGCCGCCCTGCAGCACATCATGATGGTCGCCATCATCCGCCCCCGTGGGCCAGGCATCGGTGCCGTCCAGCAGCCAATTATCCAGGGTGATGCGGCCCAGGCCGGTACGGGCCAGTTCCGCCCCCACCAGTTCGGTGACGGCATGGGCCGAGCGCTTGTCCAGCGGCGACAATTGCCAGTCCAGATCGGCCCGGCGCTGTCCCAGCATGTCGCGCGCCTGCGACAGGCGCACGCGGCTGTCGGGATTGGGCGCCTGCTCACCGCGCACCAGCAGATACAGTGCCTTGGGCTGCGCGATCAGGGCGCGGCGGCGGACATAGCGGCGGAAGAGGTTGCCCGGCACCGTCGGCAGCACGGGCAGCAGCCGCATCAGGTTGCGCCCCGCCCCTTCCGGCCACCATTGCCCCTTCTTCCAGGCGGCGTTCAGTTCGGTAGCCGCATCCGTCACGCCGGCCAAAGACCGGTAATAAAGCGCGATGGAGCTGTTCAGCACGCCCAGTTCCGCCTGCTTTTCCGCCGACAGGACCAGGGAGGGGCAGAGCGGGGGCATGTGGCGCGGATAGGTGGTGCGCAGCTGTTCCAGCAGCCGGACCGGATTATCGGTCTGCACCCGCGCCGTCCGGCATTTGGGATGTTCCATGAAGAAGCGACCGACCAGATCGCGGCCATTGCCGACACCCGCCTTCTCCACATCGGTGGAGGCCAGAAGCAGGCGCGCATTTTCGATCCCGCCGGCGGCCAGCACATAATGGCGGGCCCGCACCCGGTGCCGCACGCCCGATGGCGTGGCCAGACGCAGGCCGGTGACACGGCGGGCATCGCCAGCCACATCGATATTCACCACGGTGCCGCGCAGCAGGGTACGCACGCGCGGACTGGCCTCCAGTTCGGCGCGGAATGCCTCCCCGAACCGTTGCGCCTTCATGCGCCAGAACCGGGTCTGCACCAGGGCGGGATCAAAGCCGGGATCATCCAGCCCCGCCTCCAGCCACAGATCGTTGAACTTCGCCTCCCCCACGCCGCACAGTTCGGCGGCAAGCTGGTAATCGCCGGCCAGATCAGCAGCGGTCACGGGCCAGCCGCTATGCGGGACCCAGGCGCGGCGTTCGAAATCAATGGGGTCCAGCGGTACGCAGCGCCCGGACCAGGTGGCCGTGGTCCCGCCCAGCACACGGTTGCGCGTCACATCCAGCGGGTAATAGGGCAGGCCCACATTCTCCCCGCTGTTCAGGCTTTGCAGTTCTGCCTCCAGCGTCGGCCCGCCGCTTTCGATCAGGCACACATCGGTGCCCGCGCGGGACAATTGCAGGGCAAGCGCAATGCCGGCGGCACCCGCGCCGACGATGGCGACATCGGCAGCGAATTCCTGGTCGGGCGGCAGGGACAGCAGATCGATCAACATGATGGCACGTCCGGGTTGGCTCTATCCTGTGGTTTACGCGCCAGCACCGGCCTTATTCCCTGCGTCGCCGAAATTCTTTCGGCAGCGCAGCATGAAACCCCGTCCCAGGAAAATTTCGCAAGGCGCGGGAATAGGTGGGGCCAAGCGGCGTATATGCTTGAAACACCGCAAACCAACCGATGGGTCCCTGGCCGTGCTTCCCGACATCACCCGCCATATACCGGCACTGCGCCGCTATGCGCTGGTGCTGACCCGTGATCCGGGGCAGGTGGAGGATCTTGTCCAGGAAAGCCTGGCCCGCGCCCTGGCCGGCAGCCGCACCTGGCGGCCCGGATCGGACCTGCGCGCCTGGCTTCTGTCCATCACCCACAATACCTTCATTTCCGGCTGGCGGCGCGAACAGGTGGCGCGCACCGGCCTGGAACAGGGGGCGGAGATGGTGCCGGCACCCATGGCCGCCGCCCTGCCCGACCTGCGGGTGGAGGCACGGCAGGTGGTGGAACGGCTTCTGGCCCTGCCCGACGGCATGCGCGAAATCCTGCTGCTGGCCGTCGTGGAGGAGATGAGTTATCGCGAGATCGCGGATATGCTGAACATCCCGCTGGGCACCGTCATGTCCCGGCTGGCACGGGCCCGGCAGGCCCTGCGGCAGCAGGCGGGCGACGGCCCCGCCACGCCCGCAGAACGCCGTGCATCCTTCAAGCTGGTGGAG
>JAEMSB010000189.1 GCA_016463045.1 Niveispirillum sp. | reverse complement strand
CGGCCCCTTCATCGCCTGGTCACTCTATGGCCTTGTCGTCTGGCTTCCGGCCATATCCAAGCTATAGATGGGAGCCCTTTTCAAGATCGGCGGGCACAATGTGCCGGCACACGCGCTTCGGGTTCAACCCACAGCACCGCAGTTGGAATGGACCGACGTAACAGGCACTTCCGACTGGATGACGACAGCCATGGACCCAACGCCTTCCTGGCGTGTCAGCCGGGCCGTGAAGACATAGGCCACTCCCTCAGACGTCACGGATAGGAACGCCTTTACGCCGGCCGGTACGCGCGGCCGGCCGGCGCGCCAGGGTTCCCCGATGAAGCCGGCCTGCACAAGATAGTAATACCGCCCTTCAACATAGGGTATTGCCAGCTTCGCCAAATCTCCCTGGTTCAGGGCGTGGAGGTTCTGCGCGTCCACCATGCCCAAATAGGCTTCCTGCTGCTCCTCTGGAACCACGATCGCCTTGTAATCGCCCTTCAGCCATACCGTATCCATAGCAGGGCGCTCCCGCTCGCACATTACCGGCGTTGTGAGAGTGGCGGCAAGGAGAAGGCCGGATAGAAGCATGGAATCCTCATAGATGAATGGTTTGGATATCGTATGGCAAATCCCGATGAGTGAAATCACCAGAATTTGCCATAACGATGACCGCTGGCATCAATTTATGCCGCAGGCTCTGAGCGCGTCCTGGATCGTATCACTCCGCACACCTTGGAAGGCGCTTCCCATGATCGAGGTCCCATAGCCCTGGTGAGCACCGTCAGTGTCGGTGTAGCGGTCGATAAGGCTAAGACTGTGCCCGAATTCGTGTCCTGCTGCCCAGTCAGAATATGCCTGCTCAGCAGGATTGCTTGACTGCTGGTTGAGCCACATGTTCGGCCCTCCCAATTCGGCCATAGGCCGCCCGCCGGGGGGAAGGGTCACCGATGCATGCAGGCCGCCGGGCCCTTCGCGCATCTGGCTTCGCACGTTGAACTCGCCGAATTCCCCCGTCCAGGCATCGTTTATGATGTCAAGATTGCGGTTCCCGCCCTTCTCGCCGGAGAAGGAGATGTTGCCGTTGAAGGTCACGTAATTTCCCGACCGCGCGATCGTGATTGAATTCTTGGTGCAGGTGCTGACCTTCCCGTAAGTATCGTCCCTGCCCGGGAAGCTCGGCGAGTTGGTCAGTTCCCAGCCATCCTCGTTCAGCTCATAGCCCGCATCCATCATGTCGAGGCAGATTTCGGTAGTATAGTGCGTGGTCGTAACGCCGCCATCGCTGCTCAACGCGACCGTCTCAAAAGTGTTGGTGAAGCATTCGGTGTAGAGCCCCATCGGGTCACGCCGGTTGACCGGATCGCCCTTGGCATAGGCGTAGATATTCATGCCGGCGGAATAGCCGATCGGGTCGGGTTGCAGGAAGCGGCCCAGCGACGGGGAGTAGGCCCGCGCCTTATAGTGATAGACGCCAACCTCAGGCAGCCAGATCTGGCCGGTATACTGGAATCGTCCCTGATTGGCGGATGCCGGCTGACCATACTCGCTGTATCGGTTGACATTGGCATTGCCGCTGCCATCCATGACAGCAACGACTGAACCGATCTCATTGGCAACCAGGGAACGGCGGTCTGCCGTGCCCGATCCTTCGTACCAGACCAGGGGCTGGTCCGTGCCCGATCCGTGCACGAAACGGCGGAGTACGTTGCCGGACCCGTCAAGCTCGGCGATGATGTTCGGGCCATCATAGAGGAAACGGCTGGTCGTTCCCTTGCTCACACTCGACAGGCGGCTCAGCGGGTCATAGGTCAGGGTGGCGCCGTTGCCGCTGATCAGACGGTTGTCATTGTCGTAGGTGAAACTGACGGCCCCGTCATTGGTCAGGTTGCTGTTGGCGTCATAGCTGAGGGTGGACGAGGACGGGCTGGTGGTCGCGTGGCTAGTGACCTGGCTCACGCGGTTCAAACGGTCAAGCGTGTAGGTCTGGTGCAACTTGGACGGGATCGGACGGGTGTAGGTCTCGTTGCTGGCCTGTCTCTCCACGATCTGGTTAGCGACATTGTAGGCGTAGCTGAGGGACTGATCCTGTGCGGTTCCGGCCGCGTTGATCGACATTGAGGCCAGCCGGCTGATGGCGTCATAGCCATAACCGGTACTGGCGCCGTTGCCGTAGTTGGTCGCCGTCAGGCGGCCACGGTCATCATAGGTGAAACTGGCCAGCACGCCGGCGCCCGACGTTGCGCCGTTTTCACGCACCTTCAGCAGCAGGTTGGTGGCGTCATAGTCATAGTTGACATAGAAGCCGCCCGGCCAGATCAGCCGGGTACGACGGCTGGCGATATCATGTTCAGACGTCACCGTTCCCAACGGTCCGGTCTCGGTAAGCCGCCGGTTCAAGGCATCATAGGTATAGCTGACGGTGGCGGACCCCCGGCTGACACTGGTGAGGCGCCCGAGATTGTCATAAGTGGAAACGATGCGCTGGGGTGAACCCGGCGCGTAACGGGACGTCTGGCGGCCAAGTTCGTCATAGGTGACAGGAACCGTCACGCCGGCCCGGCTCCGCATGGATGTCACATGCGACGCGGCATCATAACCCAGTTCCTCATAATCGGTCGCAGAGTCGACGCCGGTTGAGGCATTAGGATAATAGATACGGTACAGACGACCGAACCCGTCATACTCATAGCGCGTGGTATTCGAGCGGGCGTCGGCGACCGTAGCCAATTGCCCATAGCTGTTATAAGTATTGGTCAACGTTGTGACCTGTGTACCCCGCAATCCACTGGTGCCCAAGGCATCTGTCTGGCTTGTGACATCATCGGCCAGATTGTACCCCGACTTGGAGATGCGATCGAAGTGGCCGTTCGACTCCACGGGACCCATCGTGCAGGCATCGGCGGGCAGGCTGGCGAAAGCCGCCGGGTTCATGCGCAGCGCCGTGCAGTCCACACGCCCAGCCGCATCAAAGCTTTGCTGGACCACGTGATAGACATTGCTGCCATTCTGCAGGGACTTGCTGCTGCGGCGGCCATAGACGTCATAGGTATTGACGATTTTCTGCTCTGGCGCGAATGCTGCCCACTGGCTGCTGCTCGTTCCGGCCACGGTACCGGTCTCGGTGGTGTTGACCAGCCCATCAACGCTGTAGGTATAGCGCATGGCGGCCTGTTTGCGACCGCCGGGCCCATCTGGATCGGGATAGACCACCCCCAGCAGCTGCTGCATCACATCGTAATAAAAGGTGGTGGTGTCGTCGGTTCCCGCCAGTGGACCATCCATGGTCAGAGTGCCGCCGCTGCCATTGTAGGTGAAGCTGGTCGTGGCTTTCAGGGCGGCGTTGCCAGATTCAGCGCTGATTGCGCTGATCATCAGGTTGTTGGCCTGGCCAGGCGTACCGTAGGCATAGGTCGTCTTGACCTCGCTGGCGGTACCGACGCAATTGGCACCGGTCCCGGTTGGGCACTGTGAGGTGCTGGTCAGCATATAGACACCCGCAGCCGGGGTCTGGAGAACACCCGACGCGTTGAGATAGTAGGGAGTGAGCTGCGTGTAGCTGTAGCGGATCTGCGGTGTGCCGGAGGCGGTCGGCGGGTAGGTCACGGTCTCCAGACCGCCATGTACAGCATTGTATGTATAGGTCGTTGTGCGTCCCAGCGGATCGGTCACCGAACTGGGCTTGTTGCAGGTGAGGTGGTTGCTGCACGTCGCGGGATAGACGGCTGTTACCACGATGTCAGCCGGCGTGCCGGGTGTTCTGGAAACACGCCGGGCTTCCGTCACATTACCGCGCGTATCATAAGTGTACTGCGTGTAGGCGCCGTTGGCATCGGTCAGCCGCTTGATGCGGCGGTTTTCATAAAGGACGCTGATGGAGCGGCCCATGGGATCCTGGTCCGATACTACCGACCCGGTCGCCATGTCGAATTTCAGCGTCCGCGTCCTTGACAGCGGGTTGGTCACCGTGACGATGGACTCCGTCAGGGCGGCATTCGGACTGTAAGTGTAAGTCGTCTTATGGCTTCCGATATTCACTTCCTTAATGGTGCCATCGGTGTAGTAACGATAGGTGACGTTGCTGGTGCCGGGGCTGGACGGGTAGCGGATATTGCCCAGGAATCCGTCAAAGTAATCGTATCTCGTTTCCCTGTTCAGCGCATCGGTCGATGTTATCGGCAATTCCGGCGCTGGTAACTGTGCCTCTAGATTGCCGTAGGTATAGGTCACCCTCTGGCCATTGGTATTGGCGCTCGAACAGGTATCCGCAGCGGGATTGCAGGCGTCTTTGGCAAGATTGACCGCATAGACGGACTTTACCAACAGTACCTTGTTGCGCAGGGGGAATTCTTCTGGCTGGGTAACATAGCCAGACGGCACCGTATCCTGGAAATATTCGAACTTGATCGCGTAACCCAGGCTGCTCGATACACCTTGCAGACGGCGGAAGGTGGAGCAGCTCCACGCGTTGCGGCAATAGGTGATGTCGCGGTAATGCCATTGCCGTACTTCACCGTTTGGCAGGCGCAGGCGTGTCAGGGATGCATCGGTATTCGGACCATTGATGGCGTCGAACTCTGCAATCAGGCCGGACGTAGTTGTGTAGGTGTAGGACGTGGGGCCGCCAGTAAGCGTGTTGCCAAGATTGCGATCAGGTGTGTAAGTCGATCCTGACTTGAAAAACAACTCAGAACTTCCAGCAACAGAGACCTTAAAATTATTGGGTCCGTAATAATCAACAGGCGAAACTTCTACTATTCCCAGCAGATTGTGGCTGGCCCCTGCCGATCCTATTGTTCTTCCATATTGCAGGGTACCAATGGAAACCTCAGTTGTTGAAATTGCAAGCGATCCTGAACCGAGGTCAACACCATTTGAATCCACTGCCGTATATGGCGGTGGTGTCGGTATAGCATCGATACTTTGCGCCCCGACCAACGGAGTCACCAGAGAGGATGCGGATATTAAAAATGAAAAAACAAATGACTTGTTTGGTCGGCGATTGTTCATCATAAATAATCTCCAGTATTTTGAAAAAAAGGATCGCGATGTATTCTGCATATCTACATTTATTTCTCCTTGGATTTCATTTTATTGAGATTAATAAGCCAAGAAAAACAATCAAAAGGGGCAGTAAGTTCTCTTACTGAGCATTATCATATAATAGCCATATTTCATAATCTTATTTTTCTGTAGGTTAGATATAACCCACACACGTGAATAGGTTGGGGATACCAGAGAAATTTGATGAGTTTTTGCATCCCGCTTTCCTGGCGGGTATTGGATCAGCCATCCCCGTTGCAACTCCTGCCTGGCGGACAGTGCTCGTGCATTGGCTGGAACGGAAATCTCGCAAAGCTTGGGTGATGAAGCCGGGGATGGAACCGGCGCCATGAAGAAACAAGAACACGCGAAGGGTAGGGGATATGGACCGAATGCGGCACCCGGTGGGGCCTGCCGGTGCCCGCCCGCATGATCACTTCGTGCCCGAACCCCAAATGGGTCAGGCTGGTGCCGGTCCGCGTATTTCGGCTGGCAGGTCCAGGGTGACGGTGGTCCCGTCGGGGCCGGACTGGATGTCGAGCATCCCGCCCAGGGCATCCGCCCGCCGGCGCATGTTGCCCAGGCCGTAGCTGCCAGGACGGCTGACCACCCCGCCACGTCCCTGATCACGCAGGCATAAGCGCACGCCATGGCCCGGCTGCGGTGACAGACCGGCCTCGATGGTCAGGGTGGATGAGCCGCTATGACGGGCGGCGTTGACCGATGCTTCCTGCAGGATGGGGGCACGACATAGAAGGGGCGAAAAACCACGCTAAGCGGACAAAATAGGAACACACAACCGCATTGGCGTGAAGCTACATACTAACAGGTCTGGGCATCTTGGGAAAATCAGCCAACAACGCGAATGCGTTGCGTGCCCGTCACTTTCGGTAGTAGTAGAATCATCAAGCTGCCCTACGGTTCTGTTCCGCACCGCTCAACCGGCTTAGGCGTTCATCAATCTGACCACGCTCCTCTTCCGGCAGCGTAAAGCGCAGGGACGCGCCCCTTTCGCCCCCGGACAACACTGTGAAATCCAGGGGTGCCGCGCCGTCGCCCAGGTCAAGCCTGCCTCTGGTGCCCTCGGCCAGATCTGCCCCCTCGACCAGGGCCCCGCCGGTCGATATGTTCTGCAACATACCGGCTATCGTCCGACCGCTTATCAGCAAGGTGATGGGGCGGATGATGGCGAGCCGTTGGCTGCTGCGGCGATCAACATCCACGGTGGCCGTGCGCACCACACGCACCAGGGTCTGGCGCAGTTCCTGGATGGCGTCGGCCACTTGTGAGGTCTGTTGGCTGACATATCCCGCCTGTTCACCCGCATTGCGCGCCTCTTCCGAGACGGTGGCGATGCGGTGTGCCGTTTCGCGCGCAGCGGCGGCGGCCTGGGCCACATTGCGGGCGATCTCGGCCGTGGCGGCTCCCTGTTCCTCCACGGCGGCAGCCACGATGGTCGAAACGTCATCAACCTCATGCACGCTGCGGGTCATGGCCAGGACGGCATCGGTGGCCTGCGTTGTTGCGGCCTGGATTTCAGCGACCTGCCGGGTGATGTCCTCTGTCGCCTGCGCCGTCTGATTAGCGAGACTCTTCACCTCCGATGCGACGACGGCGAAGCCCTTGCCCATTTCGCCCGCCCGCGCTGCCTCAATGGTGGCGTTCAGGGCTAGCAGGTTGGTCTGGCTGGCGATTTCAGAAATCAAGCGGGTCACCTCATTGATGCGGCCCACGGCGTCGCCAAGCTGGTTGATCATGTCGGCGGCACCATTGCCCCGCTGCACCGCCTGCCGGGTCACCTCTGTCGCGTGCGTCACCTGCGACGCGATTTCGGAGATGGAGGCCGACAGCTGCTCGGTAGCCGACGCCACCGCCTCGCTGTTCTGCAAGGTCTGCTGGGCGGCGGCGGCCACGACGGTGGAGCTTTCAGAAACAAGACCCGCACTCAACGCCATACGACCAGCGCGATCATTCATCTCGCTGGTGCGCTCGGCAACATGGGATACGGCTTGGCGGGTCTCAGTCTCCACCTTCTCTGCCATGGCCTGCAGGGCCTCATTGCGGGCGCGTTCCGCTTCCAGCCGGTCCTTCTCCACGTGCTGCCGCAGTTTCAGCGCATCCAGGCTGTTCAGCCGCAACTGGTCAATGCTACGGGCCAGGTCGCCAATTTCATCCTTGCGGCTGCGGCCTTTCGGCTCGATATCATAATGTTCGCGGGCATAGGCGCGGGTCGCCGTGATCATGGCCAGCAAGGGGGAGACGATGGTGCGGCCCAGGGTCCAGAAGACCACCGTCAGAAAGCCGATACCCGCCAGCGCCAGCACGATGGTCTTGGCGAGGGTCTTCTTCGCCTGACTTATCGCGGTATCCGCTATGTTCTGGTTGTTAGTACTGATCACATCGGAAGCCTTTTCCATCTCGGCTGCCAGCCGATCATACTCCTGATCGAACTCGGCCACTGACTCACCCAATTGCGCTTCGCTGGCGTGGTTCTGATCCAGCAGACGCCGGGCCGTCGCTGCATAGGTCTTCAGCTCAGCTTGTGTACGCACGACCTGTACCCTTACCTCGGCCGGTAGGTCGGCTCTGGCATTGCTGTCCAGCAGGGCCGTGAAGTCGGCAATATTGTTCTCCATCCGCTTGCGAGCGTCGGCCAGATACGTTTGATCCATCCGTTGCTGAGCCAGCAGGCCCGCCATCACGTCGCGCGCAATGGCGTCATGCATCATATCTGCTTCGATCTGCCGGTTTGAGGCGTCGGCCGAAGAGACCAAGCTTTCCACGAGAGATGCCGTGTTGGAAACATCGCGCAGTTCTAAGCCCGCACTCACACATAGAAATCCTGCGGACAGAGCCCCAGCGAGCAGTAGTTTCCAATGGATACGCATATTATTCACTAACCGTATCATCTGGCGCATTCTGAATTCTCACATGAAACGAGGTATGTTTGTGAGTCATCGTATTGTTGGTTAATTCTTTTTTAAAGCGACCAATCGGATAGGATGTCATGACTGCGGAATCATGATGTCCACAGACAGGTGCATCCAGGCGAAGTGTGACCGGATCGGCATCCATAGCACCGTCGGAAAGCACTGCGGATGATCTATCGGTGACGC
Organism: Niveispirillum sp.; assembly: GCA_016463045.1. Classification (GTDB taxonomy): domain Bacteria; phylum Pseudomonadota; class Alphaproteobacteria; order Azospirillales; family Azospirillaceae; genus Niveispirillum. The sequence continues at coordinate 14 of JAEMSB010000189.1, read as the reverse complement.
CCCGGGGAATAGGT
>JAEMSB010000188.1:4787-8168 GCA_016463045.1 Niveispirillum sp. | reverse complement strand
AAGCCTATCCCGGCGACGTGTTCTATCTGCACAGCCGCCTGCTGGAACGCGCCGCCAAGCTGAACGACGCCAATGGCAATGGTTCGCTGACGGCACTGCCGGTCATCGAGACCCAGGCCGGTGACGTGTCGGCCTACATCCCGACGAACGTGATCTCGATCACCGACGGCCAGATCTTCCTGGAAACGGGCCTGTTCTATCGCGGCATCCGTCCCGCCATCAATGTCGGTCTGTCGGTGTCCCGCGTGGGTTCCGCCGCGCAGATCAAGGCGATGAAGCAGGTTGCCGGCACCATTAAGCTGGAACTGGCCCAGTATCGTGAAATGGCTGCCTTTGCGCAGTTCGCTTCCGATCTGGACGCCACGACCCAGCGTCTGCTGAGCCGCGGTGCGCGCCTGACGGAGCTGCTGAAGCAGCCCCAGTTCAAGCCGATGCCCGTGGAAGAGCAGGTCGTATCGATCTTCGCTGGTGTGAAGGGTTACCTGGACAAGGTCCCGACCAACGACGTGAACCGGTTCGAGGCTCGCTTCCTGGACGAAATCCGGGCCAAGGGCGCCGACATCCTGGCCGCGATCCGCACCGAGAAGGCGATCTCCAAGGAAACCGAAGAGAAGCTGAAGGCTTTCCTCGAAGGTTTCGTCAAGGTTTTCGCCTGATCCAAGCTCCCGCAAGGGGCCTCATTGAGAGCGTGTCATGCCGAGCTTGAAGGACATCCGAAACCGGATCGCCAGCGTCAAGTCGACGCAGAAGATCACGTCGGCCATGAAGATGGTCGCGGCCAGCAAGCTGCGCCGCGCCCAGGAGCAGGCTGAAGCCGGTCGGCCCTATGCTGAACGCATGGGCCGGATGCTGGCTTCGCTTGCGGCCAACGTGGCTGGTGGTCCGGGTGGCCCCCGCCTGATGACTGGGACGGGCAGCGATCAGACCCACCTGCTGGTGGTGATGACCGGTGACCGTGGTCTGTGCGGTGGTTTCAACAGCTCCGTTGTTCGCGAGACGCGTCGTGCCATCCTGCGCCTGCAGGCCGAAGGCAAGACCGTTAAGCTGCTGACCGTGGGCCGCAAGGGCCGCGACCTGCTGCGTCGCGAGTTCCCCTCGCTGATCGTCGCCTCTTTCGAAGAGGTGGGCAAGAAGCGGCTCTCCTTCGCCGACGCCGACCGCGTCACCGCGAAGATCCTGGAGCTGTTCGATGCCGGCCAGTTCGACGTGGCGACCATCGTCTATAACAAGTTCAAGTCGGCGATGACCCAGATCGTGACGCTGCAGCAAGTGGTGCCCTTTGCGGCACCCGAGGCTGCCAGCGACACGGCCACCGAGGCCAGCGCCGTCTATGAGTTCGAGCCGAGCGAAGAGGCCATCCTGGCCGACCTGCTGCCGCGCAACCTGGCCATCCAGGTCTATTCTGCCTTGCTGGAGAGCGCCGCGTCGTTCTTCGGTGCGCAGATGACCGCGATGGACAATGCCACGCGCAACGCCGGCGAGATGATCAAAAAGTATACCCTGATTTACAACCGCACCCGCCAGGCTTCGATCACCAAGGAACTGATCGAAATCATCTCTGGCGCGGAAGCGTTGTAAGTCGATCCGCATTCACGACGAAGTCAAGGTTCCGAGGGAGCTTACCCCATGGCTAACAACAGCAACGCGGTCGGCCGCATCACGCAGGTTCTTGGTGCCGTCGTGGACGTGCAGTTCAGCGGCGACCTGCCGCCGATCCTGAATGCGCTGACCACCCAGAACGAGGGCAAGACCCTGGTTCTGGAGGTGGCCCAGCATCTGGGCGAGAACACCGTCCGCACCATCGCCATGGACACGACCGATGGTCTGGTTCGCGGCAACGAGGTGGTCGATACCGGCAACTCGATCATGATGCCTGTCGGTCCGGCCACCCTGGGCCGCATCCTGAACGTCATCGGCGAGCCGATCGACGAGCGTGGCCCCGTCGGCAACGACAAGGTCCTGCCGATCCATCGCGATGCGCCGGAGTTCGTCGATCAGGCGACCGACGCCGCCCTGCTGATCACCGGCATCAAGGTCATCGACCTGCTGGCCCCGTACCTGAAGGGCGGTAAGATCGGCCTGTTCGGCGGCGCCGGCGTGGGCAAGACGGTGACCATTCAGGAACTGATCAACAACGTCGCCAAGGCGCACGGTGGTATGTCGGTGTTTGCCGGCGTGGGTGAGCGTACCCGCGAAGGTAACGACCTGTACCACGAAATGATCGACGCCGGCGTTATCAAGACCGATGGCCCGGGCTCCAAGGTGGCCCTGGTTTATGGTCAGATGAACGAGCCGCCGGGTGCCCGCGCCCGCGTCGCCCTGTCCGGTCTGACCATCGCTGAATATTTCCGCGATGAAGAAGGCCAGGACGTGCTGTTCTTCGTGGACAACATCTTCCGCTTCACCCAGGCGGGCGCCGAGATGTCGGCTCTGCTGGGCCGTATCCCGTCGGCCGTGGGTTATCAGCCCACGCTCTCGACCGACATGGGCGGTCTACAGGAGCGCATCACCTCGACCAAGAAGGGTTCGATCACCTCGGTGCAGGCCATTTACGTGCCCGCCGACGACTTGACCGATCCGGCCCCGGCCACGTCGTTCGCCCACCTGGACGCCACGACCGTGCTGTCGCGTTCCATCGCTGAAATGGCCATCTTCCCGGCCGTGGATCCGCTGGACTCGACCTCGCGCGCCCTGGACCCCCGCATCGTCGGCGAAGAGCACTACAACACCGCCCGCAAGGTTCAGCAGGTGTTGCAGCAGTACAAGGCCCTGCAGGACATCATCGCCATCCTGGGCATGGATGAACTGTCGGAAGAGGACAAGCTGGTCGTGGCTCGCGCCCGCAAGATCCAGCGCTTCCTGTCCCAGCCGTTCCATGTGGCCGAAGTGTTCACCGGCACGCCGGGCGTTCTGGTTGCTCTGGAAGACACCATTAAGGGCTTCAAGGGCATCGTGAACGGCGACTACGACCACCTGCCGGAAGCTGCCTTCTACATGGTCGGCACCATCGAGCAGGCCGTGGAAAAGGCCCGCAAGATGGCCGAGGCCGCCTAAGTTCCGCTCCCACCCTCTGCCGTCGGTTTGCCGGTGGCAGGGGGCAGGTGCACGGGAGGGGGTGACCCCTCCTTGACGCGTTTTGCTAGGGTTTCAAGCCATGGCCGACAAGGTTGAATTCGAGCTGGTGTCGCCGGAAAAGCTGCTGGTGTCGCAGCCGGTGCATATGGTGGTGGTGCCGGGGGCCGAGGGCTTCCTGGGCGTCCTGCCGGGCCATGCCCCGATGATCGTCACGGTGAAGCCGGGCATCATCGACATCTATGCCAATGACATGGCGACGATCACCCAGCGCATTTTCGTGGCGGGTGGTTTCTGCGAGATCACCGG
>JAEMSB010000188.1:3811-4777 GCA_016463045.1 Niveispirillum sp. | reverse complement strand
TCACCATCCTGGCGGAGGAAGCGTCCGACCTGGATGTCGTCCGTGGCCTGGATCGCGCCGCCCTGGAGAAGCAGCTGGCCGACCTGTCCGAAGACTTGGCCGATGCCAAGTCCGAGGGCGAGCGCCACGCGCTGGAAGGCAAGGTCGCCATCGTGCAGGCCAAGCTGGACGTACAGGCCGGCACCTTGCACTAAGCATCTTGAACGGGACCGGGAACAGCGTCACATATGTGTCACGTTTCCGGGACGTTGAGAGCGATTATCACGGGGGCGCCTTGCGCCCCCGTTGCTTTTTCAGGCAACCCGGCCCATCTGTCAGCAACCGCGCAGGCCCCATGGCCTGCGCGCTTTCAGCAGCGAAGTGGATGAATATCGTCATGGCGAATGCGCATTGGACCATCGAGGGGCTGCCCTGGGACAAGCTAGACCAAGCCAAGGCGTCATCCGACATGCTGAAGCTGGCCAAGGCGGCGGCCCTGGTCGAATATAACGGCCATATCTATGCTGACTATCTGTGCAATGTCTTCCGCGAGGACCCTGTCTTCTGTGATGTGGTCCGGCAATGGGCTATTGAGGAAGTGCAGCATGGCGAAGCGCTGGGCACCTGGGCGTCGCGCATCGACCCTTCCTGGGATTTCCAAGCAGCGGTGAAGCGCTTCCGCGACGGCTATCAGATCGACGTGGCCGCAATGGACAGCAAGCGCGGCAGCCGCGCCGGCGAACTGGTCGCACGCTGCATCGTGGAGACGGGCACGTCCAGCTATTACACGGCCCTGGCCGAGGCTACGGAAGAGCCGGTCTTCAAGCAGATCTGTAAGCATATCGCCGCCGACGAGCTGCGCCATTACAAGCTGTTCTACGATCATCTGAAGCGCTACCTGGAATCAGAGAAGCTGAACCGGGTGCAGCGCCTGATGGTCTGCCTGTCGCGCATCAATGAGACGGAGGATGATGAACTGTCCTACGC
>JAEMSB010000188.1:0-3801 GCA_016463045.1 Niveispirillum sp. | reverse complement strand
CCTTCTATGCCGCGAATTATTGGACCCGCCCCTATGAGCGGGTCGAGAATAATGCCGAGTACACCAGCCTCGCCTATTCCTTCTATCGCCCGCACCATGTTGATCGCATGGTCGGCATGGTGTTCAAGGCATCCGGCCTGAAGCCGCATACCTGGCTGCACAATTGGGCGGCCAGGTTCGCCTATAAGCGCATGCATCAGAAGGCAGAGACGGCGCGTTTGGCGGCCTGATCCAAGGGGGGCGGTAAGCCCCCCTTTTGCTGTCAATGCAGACGCTGCGACACCGGCCCCTCAATGGCCAGACGCGGTTCATCCTCGTCCATGCCGTCGCGCAGGATATCCAGCAGCCGGCCCGCATCCGGCGTGCCGCCCAGCGTCTCGCACAGGCACCCCATCAGTTCGGGCACCATCTGCATCAGGGCGGTATTGCCCGGCAGGAAGCGATGCAGGATCAGGCCATTTTCGACCGCATCCAGCATCAGGCTGGCCGCCGGTCCGGCCATGGCCAGAATGGGGGGCAGGGGCACCGGCTCCGGCGCCACGCCGGTGCTGGCCAGCGTGCGCATGTTGCGTTCCATGATGACACCGCTGGCGGGGCCGTCCACCACCGTCAGGGCGGCATTGGTTCCGGCCTGTTCCAGAAGCACGCGGCGCAGCTTGCGCAGGGCGGCGATGGCGGCGGCGGTCCGGGCGGCCTGTCCGCGGGCGCGCTGGCCGGCGGCGTTAAAGGCGGCGCGCACCAGGGCCGGGATGGGATTGGGTGTTGGCTGAGCTTGGGTCTGGGTCTGCTGGGTCGTCATGGCGCGATCCTCCTTCACGAAGCGATGCCCCTTGGTCATCGGCGCGCCCTCGCGGACCCCATCATGGGCATCCGTGGCGTCGCCTGACTTGTGACGTGGGGTGCCGCGGGGACTGCTTCAAGGGTCGGTGGCGGAACCATTCCGGGGTATCCTGTGGCATCGCAACATGAGGGGCTGACATGGTACTGAAGCAGATCATGCGCCGGCTGGGCCGTGCCCAAGCGGCGATGGCGGTCCAGAAGCCATCCAATCAGCCGCCGGGCATGGCGCTGGCGTTGCAGGGCGGCGGCTCTCTGGGGGCCTTTACCTGGGGTGTGCTGGACCGGTTGCTGGACGAGCCGGGATTTGCGCCTGTGCGGCTGTCCGGTGCCTCTGCCGGTGCGGTCAATGCGGTGGCCTTTGCCAGCGGATGGGCAAAGGGCGGGGTGCCGGGGGCGCGTGATGCGCTGGACCGTGTCTGGCGGCGGGTGGGCGAATGCGGCGTTGGCGCCCTGGGCTTCTGCCCCACCTGGGCGAATAACGGTATTACCCAGGCTGTGAACAGTGCGGCCTTTGCTATGGCGACCCGGCTGTTTTCGCCCTATTCCCTGAACCCGTTGGGGTTCAATCCCCTGCGGTCGATCCTGGTGGAAGAGGTGGATTTTGCGGCCCTGACCCTGCCCACGGCCCCAGCCTTGCTGATCTCCGCCACCCGCGTGCGCGATGGGCAGCCGCACCTGTTCGGCAATGCGGCGATCAGCGTCGATTCGCTGCTGGCCTCCACCACTCTGCCTACCCTGCATCAGGCCGTGGAGATTGAGGGGGAGGCCTATTGGGATGGCGGCTACACCCTTAACCCGCCCATCCGTGCCCTGCTGGACGGGTCGGCGGTCGGTACGTTGCTGGTGGTGCAGGCCATGGCCAACTGCACCCACGACACACCGCGCACGGCAGCGGCGATTCGCGAACGCCTGAACCAGATCACCTTCTCCCGCCCCCTGGAGGCGGAGATGGAACTGGTGCGCGAGGTCCTGAAGCGCGGGGAAGGGCCGGAACAGCTCGACCTTCTGTCCATCGACCCGCAGGACCCGACCTTGGGCGACCTGAACGGCCTGCGTATTGATATGGAGTACCTGCTTACCCTGAAGGCCCATGGGCGGGCGCAGGCCGCGGATTGGATCAACGGCGCTGCGCGTCCAACCGCTTAAGCTCTGGCCCAAGTCTGTCCGATGCGACAGTGATCACTGGCAGGCCATCCACCATAAAGGTGATGGTGCGGCTGTCCTCCAACCGCTTCAGCAATTCTGGCCCCCCGGCTTCCGGTGACAGGGCTTTGGTCCAGCGCAATTGATGTGAGGGTGTGGGGTGCCCGCTACCCGTTATCTCCAGCCAGGCGGGGTCGGTTGTAGAGATCAGCTCTCCATCCACCATCAGAGCGAAGTGGCTGAATGTCACTATCATCGGGTAACCCACTAGGACGTCGACCTGAATATTCAGCACGCCATGGTTTCCCACCCGCTCATCCTCACCAAAGGAAAAGCAGAGACGCTTGCCTTTGCCGTCGAACCCGCAAGCGGCAACGTCGCCGTTACGCAACTCCAGCCGCCACTCGCCCAGCTTGGGCGCGCACCCTACGAGTATCAGGCTAAGTAATGGGGCACAGAACCAACGCAGTCTGGTTGATGTCATCGAACAGTCCTCAATACCTTCCCCGGATTCATGATCCCGTCCGGGTCCAGCATGGCCTTCACCTTCCGCATCAGGTCCAGTTCCACCGGGTCCTTGATCCGTGCCAGTTCTTCGGCCTTGTGGTTGCCGATGCCATGTTCGGCGCTGATGCTGCCGCCATGCGCCAGGACGTGGGTATGGACAAGGTCGGTGATGGCATGGGCATGGGCCAGATAGGCGGCCCCATCCATCGCCGCCGGGCGGCCGACATTGAAATGGATATTGCCATCGCCGACATGGCCGAACGGGTAGGGCCGGATACCGGGCATGTAGGCGGTGACGGCTTCAATGGCGGCGGACAGGAAGTCGGGGATACGGCTGACGGGCACGGACACGTCGGTATGGACCGCCCCGCCGATCTTGCGCCCGATCTCCGGCAGGCTCTCGCGGATCAGCCATAATTTGCGTTGCTGTTCCATGCTGTCGGCGAAGATGGCGTCGGTGACCAGCCCCTGTTCCAGGGCCGTCTCCAGCACCGCTTCCACCTGTTGGCGCAGCAGCGGTCCCGCCATGCCGCTGGATGCCTCCAACAGCACATACCAGGGCGAGGGGGCCGACAGCGGGTCCTGGTCACGCCCCAATATCTCCCGAGATCCGTCAAAGGCAAAACGCGGCATCAGCTCGAACGCCGACAGGCTGTCGCCCGTGCCGGTGCGCGCCAGCCCCAGCAGGGTGACCGCGGCTGCGGGGCTGGGTACCGCGATCAGGGCGGTTTCGATCTGGCGGGGGCGAGGGAAGAGTTTCACCGAGGCGGCGGTGATGATGCCCAGGGTCCCTTCGGCGCCCAGGAACAGATGCTTCAGATCGTAGCCGCTATTATCCTTGCGCAGGGTGCGCAACCCGTTCCAGACGCGCCCGTCGGGCAGCACCACCTCCAGCCCCAGCACCAGATCGCGGGCATTGCCATAGCGGAGCGTCAGGATGCCGCCGGCATTGCTGGACAGGTTGCCGCCCAGCATGCATGTGCCCTCTGCCCCCAGCGACAGGGGGAAATACCGGTCCGCCGCCTGCGCCGCCGCCTGGATATCGGTCAGGACACAGCCGGCTTCCGCAATCATCGTGTAATCGCTGGCGTCCAGGGTGCGGATGCGGTTCAGGCGGCCCAGGTTCAGCAGGACGGCCCCCATGCCCTCCCTCACCACCGTTCCGCCCACCAGCCCCGTATTGCCCCCCTGCGGCACGATGGGCACTCGGGCCTCGGCGCAGAGCCGCACGATGGCCGCCACCTCCGCCGTCGATCCCGGGCGCAGGACGGCCAGCGGGTGGCTCTCCTCCCGCCGGCGCCAGTCGAAGGC
>JAEMSB010000187.1 GCA_016463045.1 Niveispirillum sp. | reverse complement strand
CGGCTGGTCTGTCCAAGGCGGACGCGAACAAGGCCGTCGATGCGGTTTTTGATGGGATCACCGGCGCGCTGAAGAAGGGCGACGAAGTGCGTCTGGTTGGCTTCGGCACCTTCGCGGTCGCTGAACGCGCCGCTTCCGAGGGCCGCAATCCCCGCACCGGTGAGAAGATCTCCATCGCCGCTTCCAAGCAGCCGAAGTTCAAGCCCGGCAAGGGCCTGAAGGACGCGCTGAACTGAGCGACGCCTATCTAGGGATGCCCGGCGGTAGCCGGGCGGCCTGATGGTGAGATAACGGGCGGCCCTCCGGGCGCGCCCGTTTTTCATTTTGACCCCTGTCATGTCGGGGTATGGCCAACTTCTTTGTTGATTCTCCCGTTCTGGCCGCTATTGTCCCGGCCAACGATAAGGTACGGGCGGTTAGCTCAGAGGTAGAGCATCGGTTTTACACACCGCAGGTCGGGGGTTCGATCCCCTCACCGCCCACCATTCCCTCCCCCTATCCTTGATATTGATCTGCCATTCCACCTGTCGCAGCGCCGGTGGAACGGGTATGATGCGCCATCGGTCGTTCTCCACGGCTGCGCACGGGAAAGAGGAAGGCGTTTCGTGATCGATTCCGCTGATCGTCGTTTGGGCGACCGTATCCTGGCTGCGCTGGAACTGGCCATCGACCAACAGGAACTGGAAATCGCCGAACAGCTCTGGCGGGCCCTGGAGCTGGCGCTGAGCCGCTATGGCGGCCCGGATGCGTTTGAGAAGCGGGACCCGCCGGCCAATCTTGACACTGTGCTGGACCAGCTGTTCGCCCTGCGCCATGCCAAGGGCGGCTGATCCGAATATTCCTGGCGATTTCATGTTTGACAAGGTGGGCGGGGTCGAATATACACCCGCCCACCTCAGCGGCGGCGGGGCTGGTAACGGTCGCGGCGCTGTTTGAAAAGTTTGCGGGTGTAGCTCAGTTGGTTAGAGCGCCGGCCTGTCACGCCGGAGGCCGCGGGTTCAAGTCCCGTCACTCGCGCCACTTTTCTTTGAGGTTCAGGTGCGCCCTGACAAGTGTGCCGTTGTCTTGTGCGGGTGTAGCTCAGTTGGTTAGAGCGCCGGCCTGTCACGCCGGAGGCCGCGGGTTCAAGTCCCGTCACTCGCGCCACCTTCCTTCAAAATACGACAAACGCAGCTAAGTGCACTTTGTTGTGTTTTAAAAAATCCCATATGCGAGATAGATTTTAAAATCAGCGTTCCCCACACGGGAATATGCTGAATTTATGCATTTCCGAATGGTTCGCGCGCGCCATGCAATTGGCGCCATTGAGTAATCCCTGCAACGCAACGCTGGTTTGCCGCGACGCACCAATCGGCGGAACTGCGAGCATTTCCGGCCAGTTGCGAACGTTTCTCAGCCCCTAAAATGGCGTAATTCGCTTTCCTTCCGGCGCGGACGGGGCCTATATTCCCGTGGGCTCCGGGTTCCCCGGTGGCCTTCCTGGTCCATGAACCGCCCGCGGTTGCGACGCAAATTATCCTCGGCCCGAGCCTGTCGGCCCGACGTATATCTGTGGCGCAGCGTCGGGCTGAACCGGTGTGACGATGTCCGATCCGATGTCCAACCCGCTGCTGGTGCAGTATCTGCCGATCCTGGTCTTTCTGGCCATTGCCACCATTGTGGCCGGCGCGATGATCGCGGCCTCCCTTGTGGTGGGCAAGCAGAAGCCCGATGCTGAGAAGCTGTCCGCCTATGAGTGCGGCTTTGAGGCGTTCGAGGATGCGCGCAGCAAGTTCGACGTCCGCTTCTATCTGGTCTCGATCCTGTTCATCATCTTCGACCTGGAAGTGGCCTTCCTGTTCCCGTGGGCGGTATCCCTGGGTGATATCGGCATGTTCGGTTTCTGGTCGATGATGGTGTTCCTGGGCATCCTGACCATCGGCTTCATCTATGAATGGAAGAAGGGCGCGCTGGAGTGGGAGTGATCCCATCCGGCCAGCCTGGGAGCGATATGATGAGCAGCAGTAACCTCGTCACCACCAATCAAATTGTCGGGAACACCAGCACCCTGCCGCCCGGCGCGGCGCAGGAAGCGTACCTGAACGCGGTCACCACCGAACTGAACGACAAGGGCTTCCTGGTCGCCAAGTATGATGACCTGCTGAACTGGGCTCGCACCGGCTCGCTATGGCCCATGACCTTCGGTCTGGCCTGCTGCGCCGTGGAAATGATCCACGCCTATATGGCGCGCTACGACCTTGACCGGTTCGGCGTCATTCCGCGCCCCAGCCCGCGTCAGTCCGACGTGATGATCGTGGCCGGCACGCTGTGCAACAAGATGGCCCCCGCGCTCCGCAAGGTTTACGACCAGATGGCCGAACCGCGCTGGGTGATCTCGATGGGCAGCTGCGCCAATGGCGGCGGCTACTATCATTATTCCTACTCGGTGGTGCGCGGTTGCGACCGCATCGTGCCCGTCGACATTTATGTGCCCGGTTGCCCGCCCACGGCGGAGGCGCTGGTTTACGGCATTCTGCAGTTGCAGAAGAAGATCAAGGGCGGTAACCGCCTGATCCGCGCCTGACCCTGGTTTTTGGACGAGGACGCTTAAGCATGAGCGACGAGGCCCTCAAGGAACTCGGTGATTATATCGGCAACGCCCTGGGCGCTGCTGTCGTGAAGACCGAGATCGCCCATGGCGAGCTGGCCGTGACCCTGACGCGCGCCGCGCTGTTCAAGGGCATCCAGTTCCTGCGCGACGATTCGACCACCCATTGCGAGATGCTGGCCGACATTGCCGGTGTGGACTATCCCGACCGCGCAGAGCGGTTTGAGGTGGTCTATAATCTGTTGTCGGTGAAGCATAACCACCGCATCCGCGTGAAGGTGGCGACGGATGAGGACACGCCCGTGGCCTCCATCGTTTCGCTGTACCCCGTGGCCGGCTGGTTCGAGCGTGAGGCATGGGATCTCTACGGCATCTTCTTCGCCGATAACCCGGATTTGCGCCGTATCCTCACCGATTATGGGTTCGAGGGGCATCCGCTCCGCAAGGACTTCCCGCTGACCGGCTTTGTCGAGCTGCGTTACGACGCCGAACAGCGCCGCGTGGTCTATGAGCCGGTGAAGCTGACGCAGGATTTCCGCAGCTTCGACTTCCTGTCGCCCTGGGAGGGGATGACGGATGTGCAGCTGCCGGGCGATGAAAAGGCCGTTATCCCGCTGGCGGCCCGTCCCGCCATTGCGGACAAGCGTTAAGGGGGCCAGGAGATGGCAACGACCAACGTCGCGACCGAAGCCGGGCTGTCCCTGTCGGCACCGTCTACCCAGGGCGAAGTGCAGATCAAGCCCTTGACCATGAATTTCGGTCCCCAGCATCCGGCCGCCCATGGCGTGCTGCGTTTGGTGATGGAAATGGATGGCGAGGTGGTGGAGCGCGCCGATCCGCATATCGGCCTGCTGCACCGTGGCACCGAAAAGCTGATCGAGTACAAGACCTATACCCAGGCCACGCCCTATTTCGACCGGCTGGACTATGTGTCGCCGATGTCGATGGAGCACACCTGGGTGCTGGCCGTGGAGAAGCTGCTGGGCATCACCCCGCCCAAGCGTGGCCAGTATATCCGCGTGCTGTTCGCGGAAATCACCCGTATCCTGAACCACCTGCTAAACCTCACGACCTTCGCGCTGGATGTCGGCGCCATCACGCCCGCCCTCTGGGGCTTTGAGGAGCGTGAGAAGCTGATGGAGTTCTACGAGCGGGTGTCGGGTGCGCGCCTGCACGCAAATTATTTCCGTCCCGGTGGCGTCAATCTGGACCTGCCCGCCGGTCTGGCCGATGACATCGGCGCCTATTTCGACACCTTCCCCAAATTCATGGCCGACCTGGAAGGGTTGCTGTCCGAGAACCGGGTATTCAAGCAGCGTACCGTCGATATCGGCGTGGTCAGCGCCGCCGACGCGCTGGCCTGGGGCTTCTCTGGCCCGATGCTGCGCGGCTCCAACGTGGCTTGGGACCTGCGCAAGGCGCAGCCCTATGACAGCTATGAAGAGTTCGACTTCGACGTGCCGGTGGGCCTGACGGGTGACTGCTACGCCCGGTATCTGGTCCGCATGGAGGAGATGAAGCAGTCGATGCACATCATCCGCCAGGCGCTCGACAAGCTGTCCAAGACGCCGGGTCCGGTGAAGCTGAATGACCGCAAGGTCACCCCGCCGACCCGTGGCGAGATGAAGCGCTCGATGGAAGCGCTGATCCACCATTTCAAGCTGTACACCGAAGGCTATCACGTGCCGGCTGGCGACACCTATACGGCGACCGAGTCGCCCAAGGGTGAGTTGGGCGTCTATCTGGTGGCCGACGGGACGAACCGCCCGTACCGCTGCAAGATCCGCCCGACGGGTTTCTCGCACCTGCAGGCGATGGATTTCATGTCCAAGGGCCACATGCTCGCCGACGCTGTCGCGATCATCGGCTCCATGGACATCGTGTTCGGAGAGATTGATCGATGAGTGCCGCCCATTCCCATGGCCCCGCGGTGGCGGAGCCGACCAGTTTCGAATTCACCGCAGAGAATATCGAGCTGGCCAAGCGCATCATCGCCAAGTACCCCGAAGGCCGACAACAAAGTGCGGTGATGCCGCTGCTCGACTTGGCCCAGCGTCAGTGTGGCGGCTGGCTGCCCAAGGTCGCCATCGATTATGTGGCTCACTATCTCGACATGGCGCCGATCCGGGCGCTGGAGGTGGCGAGCTTCTATACGATGTACAATCTGAAGCCGGTCGGTAAGCATTTCGTCCAGGTCTGCACCACCACGCCCTGCTGGCTGCGCGGGTCGGATGAGGTGCTGCATGCCTGCGAGAAGAAGCTGGGCATCAAGGCGGGCCAGACGACGCCGGACGGCCAGTTCACGGTGATCGAGGTCGAATGCCTCGGCGCCTGCGTGAACGCGCCCATGATGCAGATCGGCGACGATTTCTATGAGGATCTGACGGCGGAAACGACCGAGAAGATCCTGGATGCCCTGGCGCGTGGTGAGAAGCCGGCGACGGGCCCGCAGAATGGCCGTATCCGGGCTTGCGCCTCGGGTGGGCCGACGACGCTGATCGAATCGGCCATCAAGGCGGGCGTGAAGCCCGCCGGTCAGGCCTAAGAGGAGGGTGGAACCATGCTTCGCGATGAAGACCGCATCTTCACCAACCTCTACGGCTTCGAAAGCCCGTTCCTGGACGGTGCCAAGGCCCGTGGCGACTGGTCCGGCACCAAGGAAATCCTGGACCTGGGCCGGGACAAGATCATTGATCTGGTGAAGGAATCGGGCCTACGTGGCCGTGGCGGCGCCGGCTTCTCCACCGGTATGAAGTGGTCCTTCATGCCCAAGACCAGCAATGGCCCCGTCTATCTGGTGGTGAACGCCGACGAGGGCGAGCCCGGTACCTGTAAGGACCGGGAGATCATGCGCCATGATCCGCATAAGCTGATCGAGGGCTGCCTGATCGCCGGTTTCGCCATCGGCGCCACCGCCACCTACATCTATATCCGTGGCGAGTTCTATTACGAAGCCGCCAACGTTCAGCGCGCCATCGACGAAGCTTACGCCTCGGGCCTGATCGGCAAGAACGCTTGCGGTTCCGGTTACGATCACGACGTCTACCTGCATCTTGGCGCCGGCGCCTATATTTGCGGTGAAGAGACGGCCTTGATCGAAAGCCTGGAAGGCAAGAAGGGCCAGCCCCGCAACAAGCCCCCGTTCCCCGCCATGGCCGGCCTCTACAGCCGCCCGACGACGGTGAACAATGTCGAATCCATCGCGGTGGTGCCGACCATCCTGCGTCGCGGTCCCTCCTGGTTCGCCAATCTGGGCCGTCCCAAGAATAGCGGCACCAAGCTGTTCTGCGTTTCGGGCCATGTGAATCAGCCGGCGACCGTCGAAGAAGAGATGGGCATCCCGCTGAAGGAACTGATCGAGAAGCATTGCGGCGGTGTGCGTGGCGGCTGGGATAATTTGCTGGCCATCATCCCCGGCGGCTCCTCCGTTCCGTTGCTGCCCAAGGAAATCTGCGACACCGTCCTGATGGATTTCGACAGCCTGCGTGACGTCCGCTCAGGTTTGGGCACGGCTGCCGTCATCGTCATGGACAAGTCCACTGACATCGTGAAGGCCATCGCGCGCCTGTCGAAGTTCTACATGCATGAGAGCTGCGGCCAGTGCACGCCCTGCCGTGAGGGCACGGGCTGGATGTGGCGCGTGATGGAACGTCTGGTGAAGGGTCAGGCCCATGTCGAAGAGATCGACATGCTGCTGGACGTCACCAAGCAGGTCGAAGGTCACACCATCTGCGCCCTGGGTGACGCGGCGGCGTGGCCGATCCAGGGTCTGATGCGCCATTTCCGCCCGGAAGTGGAGCGCCGCATCCTGGAATACCGCACGCGCGTCGATCGCGGCGCCCGCGTGGCGGCCGAGTAATCGGGGTCTTACGAGGATATCATGCCCAAACTGACCATTGACGGCGTCGAGATCGAAGTCGCCCCCGGTACCTCGGTGCTTCAGGCCTGCGAACAGCTCGGCATTGAAGTGCCGCGCTTCTGCTATCATGAGCGCCTGTCCGTGCCGGCCAATTGCCGCATGTGCCTCGTGGAAGTGGAGCGTATGCCCAAGCCGGCCGCATCCTGCGCGCTGCCGGTGGGTGAAGGGATGGTGGTGAAGACCAACACCCCCAACGTCCACAAGGCCCGCAAGGGCGTGATGGAATTCCTGCTGATCAACCATCCGCTGGACTGCCCGATCTGCGACCAGGGTGGCGAATGCGACCTGCAGGATCAGGCCGTGTCCTACGGCTATGATCGCAGCCGCTTTGAAGAGAACAAGCGCACCGTCAGCGACAAATATATGGGTCCGCTGATCAAGACCTTCATGACCCGCTGCATCCAGTGCACGCGCTGCATCCGCTTTGTGGATGAAATCGCGGGCGTGCCGGCTCTGGGCGGTCTGGCCCGTGGCGAGCATCTGGAGATCACGCCCGCCCTTGAGGCCGGTGTGAATTCCGAAATGTCGGGCAATCTGGTCGATGTCTGCCCCGTGGGTGCCTTGACCTCCAAGCCGTACTCGTTCAATGCCCGCCCCTGGGAACTGCGCAAGACGGAAAGCATCGACGTCATGGACGCGGTGGGTTCCAACATCCGCATCGACGCCCGTGGCGGCGAAGTTCTGCGCGTTCTGCCGCGCCTGAACGAGGATGTGAACGAAGAATGGATCAGCGACAAGACGCGCTATGCCATTGATGGCCTGAAGCGTCAGCGTCTGGACCGTCCCTATGTGCGTGGTGCCGATGGCAAGCTGAAGCCGGCCACCTGGGCCGAGGCGTTTGCCGCCATCAAGGCCAAGGTGTCCGGTGTTGCCGGTTCCAAGATCGCCGCTGTCGCCGGTGATCTGGTCGATGTCGAAAGCACGGTGGCGCTGAAGGACCTGCTGAATGCGCTGGGTTCGCAGAACCTGGATTGCCGTCAGGACGGGGCCAGCTTCGATGCCAGCAACCGCGCTGGCTACATCTTCAATAGCGGCATTGCCGGGATTGAGAATGCCGATGTCGTCCTGCTGATCGGCACCAATCCGCGCTGGGAAGCGCCGCTGGTGAATTCCCGCATCCGCAAGACCTATCTGACCGGCAAGCTGAAGAAGGTTGCCGTCGTCGGCCAGAATATCGACCTGACCTACCCGACCGAATGGCTGGGCAATGCCGGTTCGGTCCTGACCGATCTGGCCAATGGCACTCATGCCTTTGCCGAAACGCTGCGCAATGCCAAGAACCCGCTGATCATCCTGGGCGCCGGCGCGCTGCGTCGTGGCGATGGCCCGGCGGTGCAGGCGGCGGCGCGGAAGCTGGCGGAAACGGTCGGCGCCGTGCGCGAGGACTGGAACGGTTTCAACGTTCTGCATCTGGCCGCTGGCCGTGTCGGCGCGCTGGATGCCGGCTTCCTGCCGGGTCCCGGCGGTCGTGACCTGGGTGGTATCCTGTCGGGTGCGCAGAAGGGCGAGATCGAAGTCGTGTACCTGCTGGGTGCCGACGAGATCGAGGCCGACCGTTTCGGCAAGGCCTTCGTGATTTATCAGGGTCACCATGGCGACCGTGGCGCCCATCGCGCTGACGTCATCCTGCCGGGTGCCGCCTATACGGAAAAAGACGGCACCTATGTGAAC
>JAEMSB010000186.1:1508-8181 GCA_016463045.1 Niveispirillum sp. | reverse complement strand
CTGTTCGAGGGGCTGTACACGCTGGACGCCAAAGGGCAGGGGCGCCGCGCAGTGGCGGAAAGCGAAAGCGTCAGTGCCGATGGCCGGGTCTACACCTTCACACTGCGCGCCGATGCCAAATGGTCGGACGGGACGGCGGTGACGGCGGCGGATTTCGTCTATTCATGGCGCCGGCTGGCCGACCCCAAGCACGCCTCCCCCTACGCCTATTTCGTCTGGCCGCTGGCCAATGGGCAGGCGGTGACGGTGGGCAAGATGCCGACCGACAAGCTGGGCGTGGAAGCGGTGGATGCCCGTACCCTGAAGGTCACGCTGGAACGGCCCACGGGCTACTTCCTGGCCTCGTTGCAGCATGTGGCCATGGCACCGGTGCAGAAGGCCAATATCGACAAGTTCGGGGAGAATTTCACCAGCCCCGGCAACCTTGTCTCCAACGGTGCCTATACGCTGGCCGAGTATCTGCCTCAGTCGCATATCAAGACGGTGAAGAACCCATTCTATTACGACGCGGCCAAGGTCAAGATCGACACTGTCTTCTCCTACCCGATCGACAATCAGGATACGGAATTCAAGAAGTTCCGGGCGGGGGAACTGCTGGTCACCGATACGCTGCCCAATCCGCAGATCAATTTCGCCAAGGAGAACCTGCCGGCGGCGTTCCGGGCGGGGCAGACCTATTCCACCTATTACCTGTCCTTCAATCTGAAGAACGAGCCGTGGAAATCCAATCCGAAGCTGCGCGCCGCCCTGAACCTGGCCGTGGACCGGGAGGTTCTGGCCGAGAAGGTGGTGGGGGGTGGTGAGAAGCCGGCCTACACCTTCACCCCGCCCGGCAATGTCGGCGGATACGAGCCGCCGCGCCCCGATTGGGCGGCACAGCCCCAGGCGCAGCGGGATGAAATGGCCAAAAAGCTGTTCGCCGAGGCCGGGTATGGGCCGGGGGGCAAGGAACTGCCCGAGATCGAGATCCTGCATTACACCAACGACAATGCCCGCAAGGTGGTAGTGGCCGTGGCCGCCATGTGGCGACAGAAGCTGGGTGTGAAGACCCGGCTGAACAATCAGGAATTCCGCGTGGTGGCCACTATCGGCAACCAGAAATCCTATGCGGATATCATGTATTACGCCTGGATCGGCGACTATCCCGATGCCAATTCCTTCCTGCAATTGTTCCGCAGCGACGTGGAACAGCAGAACCTGCCCGGATACAAGGACCCGGCCTATGACAAGCTGCTGGACGAGGCCAATGCCAGCACCGACCCGGCCCGGCGCATCGCCCTGCTGAAACAGGCTGAGACGCTGGCCCTGGCCGCTAACAGCATCGTGCCACTGACCCACAATACCCGCCGCCGGCTGGTCGATCCGCGCATCAAGGGCTGGGCCCCCAACCCGCTGGATTTCAACCTGTCGCAATATCTGGAGGTGGCACCGTGAGCGCCTTGCCGCCGCCATCATCATCCCCTATCGTCGGCGCAAACATTCCCCTGGTGGAGATCACATCCGTGAGCGGTTCTGACTTTTCCCGTCGCCACATCCTGGCCGCCGGTGCCGCCCTGTCCCTGGCGCCTGCCCTGCCCGCGCTGGGTCAGGCAGCCCCCGCCATCGACGTGAAGGCCGCGACGGCGGACATCGTCTATGGCAATCCGAACGCCAAGGTGACGGTGGTCGAATATGCCTCGCTAGCCTGCTCGCACTGCGCGCATTTCGAGAAGGAGATGTTCCCGACCTTCAAGAAGGAATTCATCGACACGGGCGAAGTGAAGTTCATCTTCCGCGACTACCCGCTGAACGGTCCGGGCCTGCGCGCCCATATGCTGATGCGCTGCGCCGGCGGGACCAAGACCCAGGCGTTGAAGACCGCCATCTTCAACAGCCAGGCCACCTGGCTGAACCAGAACTTCCTGGCCAACCTTGCCAATATCGGCAAACTGGCCGGCGTGTCGCAGGCGCAGTTCGATGCCTGCATGGCGACCAAGCCGCTGGAAGATTTCATCATCAAGAGCCAGTACACGGCCCAGCAGGAACATCAGGTCAATTCCACACCGACCTTCATCGTGAATGGCGAATATGTCATTGCCGGTGCCTATCTGGACCAGTTGACCGACGCCGTGGTCAAGGCCGGCGCCAAGCGCAAGGCGTCGTAAGTCATGTGGGGGCGGCGCTTCCTGATCCTGGCCGGCCTGATGTCACTGTCGATGCCGGCCCTGGGTCAGGGCGCGGCGACCGTTCCCACTTTTGCAGACATCACCTATGGCAGTGAGAAGGCCCCCATCACGGTGGTGGAATATGCCTCCCTCTCCTGCCCGCACTGCGCCCATTTCCACATCGATATCCTGCCAAAGCTGAAGGCCCGCTTCATCGATAATGGGCAGGTGCGGCTGGTGGTAAAAGACATCCCCAACAATGCCGCCGGCCTGCGCGCGGCCCAGCTGGCCCGTTGCCTGGGCGATGAGAAGCACGCCAAACTGGCAGACGTGCTGTTCAAGACGCAGGCGCAATGGCTGAACGCCGATTTCATGAATGGCTTGGCCCGCATCGGTGTCCTGGCCGGCGTCGGCCCCGCGCAGTTCCAAGCCTGCATGGCCAATAAACAGGTGGAGGATTTCATGATCCGCCGCCAGCAGGAGGCCGGCCAGCGCCATCAGGTGATGGGCACCCCCACCTTCATTATTAATGACGGTGCCGCGCGGGTGGAAGAAGCCAGCGAGGCGAAGCTGTTCGCTGCGTTGGAAAAACTGGGCGCCAAGCCCGCCCCCTGATCCAGGCCTCAGGCCCCCCTTTGCCATCAAATGGCTTGAACGCACCGCTGCTTAAGCCTACCCATCGCGCCCTTCCCCGTTACCGACCCCCCGGCCGCCCGTGCATTTCACGAAACTCCGTCTTTCCGGCTTCAAATCCTTCGTCGATCAGACAGAGCTGCTGATCGAGCCGGGGATGACGGGTGTTGTCGGCCCCAATGGCTGCGGCAAGTCCAACCTGTTGGAAGCCCTGCGCTGGGCCATGGGGGAAACCTCGGCCAAGCGCATGCGGGGCGAGGATATGGATGATGTCATCTTTGGCGGCACGGCCACGCGTCCCGCCCGCAATATTTGTGAGGTGACGATGGTGCTGGGCAACGATGCCCGCACCGCCCCCCCGCCCTTCACCGATGCTGAAGAGTTGGAGATCACGCGCCGGCTGGAACGCGGGTCGGGGTCGGATTACCGCATCAATGGCAAGCTGGTGCGCGCCCGCGACGTGCAGATCCTGTTCGCTGACCATTCATCGGGCGCCAACAGCCCGTCGATGGTCAGCCAGGGCCGCGTCGGCGCCCTGATCAACGCCAAGCCCGGTGACCGCCGGCAATTGCTGGAGGAAGCGGCGGGGATCAGCGGCCTGCATGCGAGGCGGCATGAGGCGGAATTGCGCCTGCGTGCGGCGGAAACCAACCTGACGCGGCTGGAGGATGTGCTGGCCGCCATGGATGGGCAGTTGCAGGGTCTGCGCAAGCAGGCCCGCCAGGCCCAACGCTACCGGCAGGTGCAGGACCATATCCGCCGGGCCGAGGCGCAGCTGCTGCATCAGCGCTGGGACGAGGCGAACCGCCTGCTGGACCGCGCCCGTGACGGCCACGCCGCCGCCGATACCGCCGTGCGCGACCAGATGCTGGCCGTCAGCAGCACCGCCACCGCCCGCGATGAGGCGGCAGCGGCCCTGCCCCCCATGCGGCAGGAGGATGCCGCCGCCGGTGCCGCGCTTCAGCGCCTGATCGTGGCGCGCGAACAGCTGGACGCCGAAGAGGCACGGGTCAAGGAGGCGCATGGCGCCATGCAGCGCCGTCTGGCCCAACTGGCCACCGACCTTGCCCGCGAACGCGCGCTCGCCGCCGATGCCGACAGCGCCGCCGCCCGTCTGGCCGAGGAACGGGCTGGCCTGCTGGACGCGCAGGGCGAGGAGGCGATGGAGCTGGAAGCCGCCGAAGAGGCGCTGCTGACAGCCCGCGACGCAGTGGAGGTCGGGGAACGCGACCTGTCCCTCGCCCTGGAAAAATCTGCTGCCGAGGAAGCGGCCCGCGGCGCCGCCGGCAACCGCCTGCGCGATGCCCAGGCGCGGCTGGGCACCCTGGAAAGGCGGTTGTCGGAGCAGGCGGCTCAATTGGCGACCCTGGACAGCCAGATCAGCGACGATACCGCCCTGGAAGCGGCGGCAGAGGCGCTGGCCATGGCCGAGGAACGGCTGGAGTGCGCGCGCGAGGCCGCCGAGCAGGCGGAACTGGCCAAGCAGGAGGCGGACAGCGCCCTGGAACAGGCGCGCAGCGACGGGCAGGCCAGCATGACAGCGGCGCGCATGGCCCTGTCACAGGCAGAGGCGCGGGATACGCAGCTGCGCGCCGAACGCGATGGCTTGCGGGCCCTTCTAAACTTGGAAGAAGAAGACCTGTTCCCGCCGCTGATCGATGCCGTCACGGTAGCCGCCGGCTATGAACAGGCGCTGGCCGCAGCATTGGGTGACGATCTGACGGCCCCGCTGGACGAGGCGGCGGCCCGGCATTGGCGCACCCTGCCGCCGCTGGACATCACCGCCCCCCTGCCGGCAGGCGTGGAACCGCTGTCGGCAAAGGTGAAGGCCCCGGCGGAGATGGCGCGCTGCCTGTCGCATATCGGGCTGGTGGCCGATGCCGCCGAGGCCCGGCGGCTGGCCCCCACCCTGTCACCAGGGCAAATCCTGGTCAGCCGCGATGGCGGCGCCTGGCGCTGGGACGGGTTGACCACGACACCGGGTGCGCCCACGGCAGCGGCCATCCGCCTGACCCAGCGCAACCGGCTGGCCGAGATCGAAACCGCCCTAACCCAAGCCGATGCCGAGCTGTCCGCTGCGCGCAAGGCCCATGGGGAAGCCAGTGCCACCGCCGATGCCGCCATCCTGACGGCCCGGCGCGCGCAGGAGGCGGCCCAGACCGGCGACCGGCAAGCCCGCGAGGGCGTGCGCCATGCCTTCACCGCCGTCGATCAGGCCCGCAGCGCCCAGTCGCGGCTGGTCAGCGAGGCCGCCGCCGCGCGGTCCAGGCGCGATGCCATGGTGCAGTCCCTTGACCTGCTGAGCAGCGACAGGGCCGAGGCGGCAACGCTGGTGGCCGACGCGCAGGCCGCCCTGGATGACCTGCCCGACCCGACCCTGACGCGCATGGCGGTGGCCGATGCGCGCGGCCATCTGGCCGAACAGCGCGGGCATCTTTCGGGGGCACAAGCCGCTGTGGACCGGGTGAAGCGTGACGCCGAACAGCGCCGCCGCCGCCTGTCCAGCCTGGAGGCCGAGGAACTGTCCTGGAAGGCCCGTGTCGAGGGGGCAGCCAGCCGCCTGTCGGAGCTGACCGAACGGGCCGAAGAAGGGCGGGCGGAGCTGGAAGCCCTGAGCGAACGCCCGCTGGAAATCGCGGCGGAGCGAGAGAATTTGCGTGGCCATATCGCCACCGCCGAACGCCGCCGCCGGCAGACGGGCGATGCCCTGGCCACGGCGGAGACGGCGCAAACCCAGGCCGAACAGGCCGTGCGCAAGGCGGAAAGCGCCCTTGCCGATGCGCGCGAGGCCCGCGCCCATGCCGAGGCGGCAGTGGCGCAATCGCTGAACGCCCTGGCCAGTCTGGTGGAACGTATCCGCGAGAAGCTGGATTGCGAGCCGGGGGAGGTTCTGTCCGCCGCCGGTATCGACCCGGATGATGAAATGCCGCCGCCATCACAGCTGGAACAGCGCTTGTCGCGCCTGCTGGACGACCGGGAGCGCATCGGCCCCGTCAACCTGCGCGCCGAGGTCGAACTGGCCGAGATGGAGGCGGAGACCGCCAAGCTGACCAGCGAGCGTGACGATCTGACAGCCGCCATCGCCCGCCTGCGCCAGGGGATCGGCGCCATCAACCGCGAGGCGCGGGAAAAGCTGCTGGCCAGTTTCGATCTGGTGGACGGGCATTTCCAGCGGCTGTTCACCAAGCTGTTCGGCGGCGGTGCGGCGCATCTGAAACTAACCGAATCGGATGATCCGCTTGATGCGGGGCTGGAGATCTATGCCAGCCCACCGGGCAAGAAGCTCCAGGTCCTGTCCCTGCTGTCGGGCGGGGAACAGGCGCTGACAGCCCTGTCGCTGCTGTTCGCGGTGTTCTTGTGCAACCCCGCCCCCATCTGCGTGCTGGACGAGGTAGACGCACCGCTGGATGAGGCGAATGTGGGCCGCTTCTGCGACATGGTGGAGGAAATGGCGGCCAGCGGGGCCACCCGCTTCCTGATCGTCACCCACCATCGCCTGACCATGGCCCGCATGCATCGGCTGTTCGGCGTGACCATGATGGAACGCGGCGTCAGTCAACTGGTTAGCGTCGATCTGGCCCGCGCGGCGGAAATGGTGGATGCCTGACCTTCATCCCTCCATCTGCAGCCGCCAATGGCCGCGCAAATAAAGATGGAACAGCCACGCCCAGGCGGGAATGGTCAGCACCGCCATACAGCCCCAGACCGACACCATCATCGCATCCTTGGGCAGGCCCAGCGCCACCGCGATCAAGGCGCCCAGAAGCGCCGTCGCCCCGGCGACCGGCGCCAGGAGGGTGCACATGCCGAAGACACCCCACAGGGAAGGATCGTGGCGTGGCAGACCGTAATTCTCCATGGTTGCATTTCCCCTGATTTAATCCCGCAAACTATGC
>JAEMSB010000186.1:0-1498 GCA_016463045.1 Niveispirillum sp. | reverse complement strand
AAACTATGCCGGACCCCCTGGCTGTGCGCAAGCGGAAGCGGACAGCAACGTCACCACCCCCTTCCATTCGGCCCCGCCATCCGTGCTATGGTTCGGCCCACAATCCAACGCGCCCCAAAAACGGGGACATATAGCCGGACATCTCCATGGAAGCCTGGTCCGAATATTCACGGTTCCTGATTGCGCTGTTCGCCATACTGACCCCGTTTGCCGCCATCCCGATCTTCCTGGGCATGACGGAGGGGCGTGGGGCCAAGGAACGCAATTCCATTGCCTTTTCTGCTGTCATGACGGTGGCGACGGTTCTGGTCAGTTCCGTCTTCCTGGGCGATGCCATCCTGACGGTGCTGGGGACCAGCTTGGCCAGCTTCCGGGTGGGCGGTGGTATCGTGCTGCTGCTGATTGCCCTGTCACTGCTGAACGCCACCGTGTCGGGCGTGAAGCAGACGCCGCAGGAAGCGGACGAGGCCGGCACACGTCAGGCCATCGGCGTGGTGCCGCTGGGCCTGCCCCTGCTGGCCGGTCCCGGCTCCATCTCTGCCGTCATCATCGAGGCGCAGCGCGGTGTTGGCTGGGAGCACTATGCGGTGCTGGTCGGCTGTATCCTGACGGTGTGCGCCTTTCTGCTGCTGACCCTGCGTCTGGCCGTGCCCATCGGCAACAAGCTGGGCCAGACCGGCCTGAACATCATGAACCGCCTGACCGGCCTGCTGCTGGCCGCGGTCGCGGTGGAGATCATCGCCGCCGGCCTGCGGGCCCTGTTCCCCGGCTGGATGACGTAACGCCGTCAGAGCAGCACTTTTTGCACCGCAGCATCTTGCCAAGCCCGCCCGCTTTGCTACGCTTGTTGCTGGCATGGACGGAGGCGGGCGATGGCGTACAGCGCAACCGTGGGGCGGACGACATACCGGTTCGATGACCTGAAAGCCCTGCTGGCCCGCGCCACGCCGGCCCGGTCGGGCGATCAGCTGGCAGGGGTTGCGGCACGCAGCGATGCCGAACGGGTGGCCGCCCGCATCGCGCTGGCCGATCTGCCCCTGAAAACCCTGCTGACCGAACCCCTGATCCCGTATGAGGGGGATGAGGTGACGCGGCTGATCCTGGACAGCCACGTCACCGCCGCGTTCGCCCCGATCGCCGGCTTCACCGTGGGGCAGTTGCGCGACTGGCTGCTGTCCGATGCCGCGACATCTGATGCGCTGACAGCGCTTGCCCCCGGCCTGACACCGGAAATGGTGGCGGCCACGTCCAAGCTGATGCGCAATCAGGATCTGATCGCCGTGGGACGCAAAGCACGGGTGGTAACGGCGTTTCGCACCACCATCGGCCTGCCGGGTCGCCTGTCGGTGCGGTTGCAGCCCAACCACCCGACCGACGATCCCAAGGCCATCGCCGCCAGCATTCTGGACGGGATGATGTATGGCTGTGGCGACGGCTCCATCGGTATCAATCCCGCCACCGACAGCGTGGGACGCTGCCTGGACATTCTGTCAATGAT
>JAEMSB010000681.1 GCA_016463045.1 Niveispirillum sp. | reverse complement strand
GTCGCGGGCCGGCGGTCGCCGGCCGAACGCCCTCCTGACTTACTACTTCTGCCCGAACACCTTCTGGAAGAACTGCGCCTGCGCCATCTGCGCCACGAACTGGTTCGACTTCTTCTTGAAGCCGTGACCTTCGTCCATGGCCAGGACATAGCCGACCTCGCCGCCATTCTTGCGGATGGCAGCCACCATCTGCTCCGCCTCGCCCACGGGCACACGCGGATCGTTATAGCCCTGGATGACCAGCATGGGCTTGGTGATCTTCGACGCGTTGGTCAGGGGCGAGATTTTCTGCAGGAACGCGCGCATCTCCGGGTCGCGCTCATCACCATATTCCGGGCGGCGCAGGTCGCGGCGATATTCCGCCGTCGCCTCCAGGAAGGTGATGAAGTTGGAGATACCGACCGTGTTGGCACCACCAGCCAGCTTGTCATTGTAATGGGTCATGGAAGCCAGCGTGGCGTAGCCGCCGTATGACCCACCGGCCACCACGATCTTGTCCTTGTCCAGGTCGGGCTGGGTCGCGACCCAGTCGATCAAGGCGCCGATATCCTTGATGCTGTCCTCGCGCTTGAAGCCGTTATCCAGGCCCAGATAGGTTTTCCCATAACCTTCCGAGCCACGGATATTAGGCAGCAGCACCGCCGCGCCCAGCTCATTGGCCCAGAACTGCACCGTCGCGCTGAAATTGGGGCGGCTCTGCCCCTCCGGCCCGCCATGGATCAGCATGATGACCGGCAGCTTGCCCTTGGCGTTCTTCGGCTTGAACAGGAAGGCAGGGATCTGCCGCTGATCAAAGGTCGGGAACTGGATCAGGCTGGCATCGGCGAAGGTCTCGGTATTGAGACCACCAACCTCGCTCTTGGTCCACTGCTCCACCTTGCCCTTGCCCAGATCGACGACATGCACATCGGCGGGGGCGGTCGGCGTGGTCAGCGACAAAGCCAGCTTCGACCCGTCCGGGCTGAACGACACGCCGCCGATCACCCCCTTGGGCAGGGAGGGCATCTTGACCGGTTTCAGGGTCTTGGTGTCGATCACCCGCACCGTGGACCAGCCACCCTCATTCAGGACATAGGCCAGGCGCTTGCCGTCATGCGACAGCACCGCCTCCTCCACGTCCCAGGGATCGTCAGCGGTAATCCAGGTGGTCTTGCCCGACGCCAGATCATGCAGACCCAGGCGCTTGAACTCCCCTTCCTCGTCCGACGTCAGGAAGACGCCCTTCGCGTCGGGGGTAAAGCCGACGCCGGTCAAGGCGATGGTGTCCTCGTCCGGCTTGATGCGGGTCAACTGGCCCGTGGCGACATCGACCACCGACAGGTAGGACTTGGTGATGGCGATGTACTGCCCGACCAGCAGCTTTCCATCATCCTGGGAGAAGGCGACGGCACCCCACGACCCGGTCTGCGCCACCAAGGGCGCGACGGTCGCGGCATCCTTCAACCCGCCGACATAAACGTCGGTGTTCTTGCCGTCGCGCCGGGTGCTTGAAAAGGCGAACTTATCGCCCTTGTGGTTCCAGACCAGACCCTGGTTGCGCGACTTGCCGTCAGTGACCAGCGTTGTCTTGCCCGTGGCGGTATCCAGGTGGAAGAACTGGAAATTCTCCGACCCGCCCTTGTCCCAGACATAGACCAGATCGGTCGACCCCTTGGCCGGGCTGAAGGCGGCGCTGGTGATGGGTTCGGCGGCAAAGGTCAGCTGCTGGCGCGCCATCATCGGGCCGTTCACCAGATGCAACTGTGACGTCTCCCCAAACCGGGTGGTGATCAGGATGCCCTTGCCGTCGGGGGTCCAGTCCAGCATACCGGCGGACCGGGCAGACAGATAGGCCGACAGCCGCTCCCCCAGGGCCGCATCGACGGCGGGGATATTCTCGGTGACGATATTGCCGTTCTGGACCCGCTCAATCTTGGTGGGCGCCGTCTGGGCCGACACGGCCCCGGCAGAAAGGGCCAGCACCAGCGCCAGGGCGCTGCCGCGCATGAAATGTCCGATGATCCGCACGTGTCCCATTCCTTGATTTTTTGCCCGTCAAGGGCTTGTGGATTGCAAGGGGCAGCGTAGCGCATCCGCTTTCCGCTGCAAGGGTCCGGCCCCCATTGAAATCATCCAGAAACAAATCTCCAATACCCCTGTGTAATCCGATCAACAGAGAGCATGACAATGCCCACCGCGAACGAAACCGCCCTGATCGTCATCGATGTGCAGGAAGGCATCCTGCCCGCCGGCGACGGGCCG
>JAEMSB010000185.1 GCA_016463045.1 Niveispirillum sp. | reverse complement strand
GATTGAGATTGCCCTGTGCCGCATCGCTAAGTCATATTGCTGTCCTTACCCAAGATAGAGGAGGGGGCAGATGGGACAGGACCGGAACATGTGGCGCGGGGGTGCGGCCTTCGTTGGCGCAGGCCTGTTGCTGACGGCCTGCGGCAGCGTGTCGGCGGAACCGCCGCGCCTGTTGAAGGCACCGTCGGTGTTGAAGTCGGACGAACAGAAGCCGCGCGATCAGGAAAAGCCCCAGGGCTATAACCTGCTGTCGCTGGGCGCCCTGAACGCTGCCATTCAGCAGGGCCGTGAAATCCACTATGTCCTGCCCATCAAGTACACGGACGGCACCATCTACAACCCGTCCACGGGCAAGAATGACAAGGTGCGGCTGCGTTCCTATGGCGATCAGTTCCTGGCCCCAATGATCCTGATGGAACCGGGGCAGACGGTGCGCATCAGCCTGCTGAACCAGTTGCCGGCGGAACCGAACTGCAAGATCGATCCGAAGACCGGCAAGCCCTATGCCACCAACGCGCCGCACTGTTTCAACAACACCAACCTGCACAGCCATGGCCTGTGGGTTTCGCCTACCGGCAACAGCGACAATGTCCTGCTGAATATCGAGCCGGGGGTGAATTTCCAGTACGAGTACAATGTGCCGGAAGATCATCCCGCTGGCACCTTCTGGTACCACCCGCATAAGCACGGCTCCACCTCCATCCAGGTGGGCAGCGGCATGGCGGGCGCGTTGGTGATCAAGGGCAGCCGGGTGCCGACGGAATTGTCGAATGGCGACCTGGACACGCTTTTGCAGCCCGTAACGGCCAATGCCGACTTTGCGGCCCAGGTGATGCTGATTCAGCAGCTTCCCTATGCCTGCTTTGATGACCAGGGCAACATTGAGAAGGACGCCAAGGGTCAGTGGATCTGCAAGGATGATCAGATCGGCAAGGTGGAGAATTTCGACGCACAGTTCGATCCCAAGGCCTGGAAGGCAAGTGGGCGTTTCACCATGTTCAACGGTGTCGTACGCCCGCAGATGGAAGCCAAGACGGGCCAGATGTACCGCTGGCGTCTGATCCATGCCGGCGTGGAGGAAACCATCAACCTGCGCATCCGCAAGATGGGGGCGAAGGCGCCCGCCACCGGTCTAGTGAAAACCGTCAAGGCCGCATCGGACGAGGTGGCGAAGGCCTGTACCGGCGCCGATGTCACCCAGTATGAGGTGGCGACCGACGGTCTGACCCGACCCCAGGTGTTCAAGAAGGAGACGGTGAATAATCTTCAGCCCGGCTATCGCAGCGACATCCTGTTCGTGCTGCCCGAGGCGGGACGCTACTGCGTCTATGATGATAGCAATGGCACCGATCAGGTGGCGGGCGAAGACAGCCCCAAGATCATCGGCTTTATTGAGGCCACGGGCGACAAGGTGGCCGACACCGGTGCCGTGGTGAAGGCCAAGCTGCTGGAAGGTGCATCACGGCTGCAAGGCCCGGTGCGCGACACCGTGACCGGCGACATCAATGATGGTCTGAAACTGACCAAGTACGTGCCGCACCCGACCATCACAGATGCGGAGATTGCCAAATGGGGCCAGCCGGACATCCCCATCACCTTCAACATCGATATCCAGCCCAATCAACCCACGCGGTTCACGGTCAATGACAAGGAATACGATCCGGCGGTGGTGAACCAGACTCTTGTTCTGGGCACGGCCCAGCAATGGATCCTGATGTCGAAATTCGTGAACCACCCGTTCCACATCCATGTGAACCCGTTCCAGGTCGTGTCGATCCGGAAGAAGAATCCCGACGACACACCGGGACCGGAATGGACGGACGGTATCTATGCGGGCATGCAGGGGACGTGGAAGGACACGCTGATCACCGACCCCAACGCCATCATCACGGTTCGCACCCGCTATAACCGTTATATCGGGGAGTTCGTCCTGCACTGCCACATCCTGGATCATGAGGATAAGGGCATGATGCAGAATGTGCAGATCGTCCTGCCCGGCACCGACGGCAAAGCGGCGGCGATGGGGCATCATTGAGGGGTTGGGGGCCTGCTATCGGTCACGGCAGACAGCAGGCCCCCATCCTCAATCCACTTCCTTGGGCGCCAGCAGCAGATACATGGCCGGCGTTACCAGACGTGACAGGACGGTGGAGGAGACCAGACCACCGATAATGACGGCGGCCAGCGGTGAATAGAGGCCCGACCCGCCCAGCGCCAAGGGCATCAACCCACCGATGGCCGTGACGGACGTCAGGAGGACGGGCAGGAAACGCACCTCCCCCGCCTCCTCAATCGCGGCCTTCAACGGCGTGCCGGCCCGACGCAGCTGGGTCGTGAAATCGACCAGCAGGATCGAGTTCTTGATTTCGATCCCGATCAGCGCGATGAAGCCGATGACCGCCGTGAAGGACAGGGTGTAACCCGTCACGAACAGCGCCACCATGCCGCCGATGATGCCCAGCGGAATGACACCGGCCACAACGGCGGTGGTGGCGAAGCTGCGGAATTCCAGGATCAGCACGGCCATGATGCCGAACATGGCCACCAGGATGGCCCCTGACAGACCGGCAAAGCTCTTCGACCGCGTCTCCGCCTCCCCGCCCGTCATCAGCCGATAACCCGGCGGCAGGCCCAAGGCCGACAGCTGTTCGCCAATGGCACGGGCAACGCGGTCGGTATTGTGGCCCGTGGCCGTGAAGGCAGTGATGGTGACGGCGCGTTCGCGGTTGAACCGGTCGATGCGGGCCGGGCTGGTGATGAAATGCGGGTCGCTGATGGCGGACAGGGGCACCGCGCCTGCCGCACCCGGAACACGGATGTCACCCAGCACCGACAGTTCATGCCGCCCCTCCATGGGCAGGCGCAGGGTGATGGGGTAATCGTCGCCGTCGCTTTCCCGGTATGTCGCCACCGCCTCCCCCGACAGGGACAGGCGCACGGCCCTGTCCACGGCCCCCGCCGGCACGCCCAGAACGCCGGCCTTATCCAGATCAATCCCCAGATCCAGGTCTGTGCGGTCGAGGCGCAGCGGATTGACCACATCGCGCGAACCGGGCGTACCCTCAATGATCGACGTCACCTTGGCCGCCAGTTCCTTCAGCACCGGTAATTCGGGACCCAAAATGCGCACGGCGATGGGTGCCTCAATCGGCGGGCCGTTTTCAAACACGCGTACAATGATCTGGGCACCGGGATATGCCGCCAGCCGGGCGCGCAGCTTGTCCAGCTCCGCTGTACTCTGCCGGCCTTTCCATTCGGTCAGACCGACAAAGATGGCGCCATGCGTGGGGTCATCCTCCCGCGGGGTGATGTTGTAATAGATGCGGGGATTGCCATGTCCGGCATTGGCCATGACAAAGCGCACGTCCGGCATCTGCTTTACCTGTTCCTCAACGAACTTCACGGCCTTGTCCGTCTCCGCCAGGGGCGCACCGTCGGGCAGGTCAATCTCGATCAGGAATTGCGGAATGTCGGCGGACGGAAACAGGCTGAACCCGATGCGTGGCACCAGGGCGATGGACCCAGCGAACAGGATTGTCGCGATCAGGACCGTGATACCGGGCCGTTCCAGCGCCCGGTGCAGGACGGGACGATAGACGGCGTGGATGGCGCCCATCACCCATTGCAGAGCCTTGTTCCCTTCCGGATCCTCATGCCGCGACAGGATGCGGGCCGCCAGAAAAGGGATCATGGTCAGCGCGACGAACAGCGACGCCGCCACCGTCGCCAGGACCGACACGGGCAGCGATTTGATGAACTTGCCGGACCCTTCGGGCAAAAACATCAGCGGCAGGAAGGCCAGCAGTAGCGTGGCCGTACAGCCCAGTACCGCCACCGCGATCTGCCGCGTGCCCTCAATCGCCGCCTCTTCTCGGCTTTTGCCCATACGCAGATGCCGGGCGATATTCTCTGTCACCACGATACTGTCATCAACCAGCAGGCCCAGCGACAGGACGAAACCGGCGATGGAGAGCTGGTTAAGGGTGAAGCCCGCGAATTGCAGCACCGTCACACCGATGGCCAACGACAGTGGAATGGCCAGCATCACCACCAGCGAGGCGCGCAAGCCCAACGGGATCAGGGTGATCAGCACCAACCCCAGCGCGATGGCGAAATCCCGGAACAGGGCCGACAGGCGCTTGGCGACGTTTTCTGACTGATCGAAGCCGCGTTCCAGCTTGATGTTGGACGGCAGCGACCGTTCAAACTCATCCAGCGCGGCATAGGCATTCTTCTTCAGCTCGAAGATGTTTTGCCCCGGCTTCTGGTTGGCGGTGATGAACACCGCCCGCTTGCCGTTGAAGCGCGCGATATGGTTGGCCTCATCCGCCGCCCAGGTGACATCCGCGACATCGCGCACCCGCACCACCCGGCCATCGGACGCACGGACAACGGTATTGGCGATGTCGTCCAGCGTGTCGAAATCACCCTCGGTCTTCACCGTGAAGCGGCGTTCCCCGGCATGCAGGGCTCCCAACGGAACCGCCGCACCCTCCGCCTTCAAGGCATCGGCCACCGCCGTGACGGGCAGGCGCAGTTCGGCCAGGCGCCCGGCATCGACGGCAACGCGCACCTCCGTCCGCTCCTCCCCCCAGATCTCGCTTTCCCAGACGCCGGGGACCCGGTCGATAATGTCGCGCAGATCATCGGCCCGCTTGCGAAGCTCCAGCGCGGAGGCGCCATCACCGACCAGTGCCACCTGCATGAAGTTGGTCAGGGCGGTGTTAAACTTCTTCACCTCCAGCCGGACAAGGCCGGCGGGCAGGGTCGGGCGGATGGCATTCACCTCCCGCACCACCTGATCATACTTGCGCTCGGCGTCGCTGGACCAGTCGAACTCCACCGTGATCACGGCCACCCCGTCGCGGGTGCGCGACGTGATCTTGTTGATGTCATCCAGACTGTCGATGGCATCTTCCAGCGGGTCGGTGACCTGCTTTTCAAGGTCAATCGTATCGGCACCCGGCAGCACGGCCACCACCAGGATGGTGGGGATGGGAAAGCTGGGGTCTTCTGCACGGGGGATGGACAGAAGCGAGCTGACGCCCATGGCAGCCAGCATGGCGAACAGCACCAGGGTGAATTGCCACTGGCGCACGGAGAAGGCGGCGATATTGCCCATGGTTTACTTCCCCGCCGGCGCGATGGTGATGGCGCTGTCGGGCCGCAGATAGGCACCGCCGGCCGAGACGACACGTTCGCCCTGCGTCAGGCCGCCGGCCACCAGAAGATCGGACCCGCGCAGGCCCGCCACCTTCACCTGCCGCCGTTCCACCCCCTTGCCATCGGCCTTTACGACATAGAGCGTGGCCAGATCGCCGAAACCTTCGATAATGGCGGATGCTGGTACCGCCAGTGGCGGAGCAGCACCGCCGGGTCGAGGGGCGATATGCAGGGTGACGATGCGCCCGCTGGACAGGAACGCCGGCGCATCCGGGAGCGTCACCTCCACGTCGAAGACACCGGTGCCCGTCGCGCTCTTGGCTGCAATACGGGTAACATGGCCTGTCAGCTTGCCTTCTGGCAGGTCGAGATCAACACTGTTGCCGGTGGCGATGCGGGCCACGTCACGGTCGGACAGGCCGGCCCGCACGATCACCCCGCTTTCACGGTCCCCAATGACCAGCGCCGTGGTACCGGCGGGCACGATCTGCCCCGGTTCCAGCGGCCGTGCCAGCACCACGCCATCGGCGGGTGCCGTGATCTCCGACAGGCCCCGGTTGAAGGCAATGGCGTCGCGGTCGGCCTGCGCCGTGTCCAAGGCCGATTTGGCGGCATCCACCCGCGCCTTTTCGACAAAGCCCTTGGCGACCAGCGGCAACAGCCGGTCGAGATCCTGGCGCGCCTTGGTGACACGGGCATCCGCCGCGCGCAGCTGTGCATCCACCTCGGTCACCTGAATGCGCGCCAGCCGCTGACCGCGTGTCACCGGGTCGGCGATATCGACCTGGAACCCCTCCACCTTGCCCGCGACCTTGAAGGAAAGCGGGATTTCCCGTTTGAAGGCGACGCTGCCAGTGGCCTTCACCATCTGCGCCTCCGGTGCCGGGCGGGCGATACTGACCGATACGGGCACGGGTGGGGCGGCAGGCGACGCCTGTGCCGTATCGGGATCGGCCTTGCCACAGGCGGACAGGGCAAGGACGATGATCAGTGGGATGGACGCGCGCAGCATGGCACACCTAACCTAACAGCGATAAGTTTACGGTGTTAGGTTTAGTCCGAACGCGCTATAGGTCAATAGGGATTCTGAAGGTTGATGGCATGGTTAACGAAAAAGTCGGGCGTGCAGCAAATCCAGGCAAGCGGACACGGCTTCCCGCCGCCGAACGGCGTGCCCAGATACTGACCGTGGCCCGCGACCTGTTCGTAACTCAGGGGTTTGAACAGGCCAGCATGCGCCGCATCGCCGATGCTGCCGGCATCACGCCCACCGCCATCTACGACCATTTCGCCGACAAGGAGGCGCTGCTGACCGCCATCGCGGCGGATTTCTTCGATGGTCTGGTGGCGGCCATGACGGTGCCGCCGGACGCGGCGACAGACCCGCTGGACCTGCTGCGACAATTGATGATCAATTATGTGCGCTATGGCCTGGCGCACCCCAACGAATATCGGCTGGTCTTCATGACCAGCCTGTCACGCTTCGTCCCCACTTTGGGCCATCGCGGCCTACCCTGCGCTGGCGAGGTGCCGGAGGACGTGGTCCAGAAAACCGTCAAGGCGATGCAGTCCTTCGGCATTCTGCAGACCGGGATTGAGCGGCTGGTCGCCGCCGGCCTGCTGCGCGCTGACGACCCGGAAGGCTTCGCCGACAGCGTCTGGGCTATGGGTCACGGCATCGTCTCCCTGGTCATCACCAAGGGCGACAGCAACTTCACCCCCATCGACCGCTGGATCGATACCTCCATCGGGATTTTGATGGACGGGATGCGACCACGTTAGCCGACGCCGCCCCCAACCTCTTCCAGATAGACTTTCGCCATTTCCGCATAATGCGGGGCGATTGACATCTGCATCCGGATATCATCCTCGGTCAGGGGGCGCAGGAATTTGGCGGGGCTGCCGCCCCACAATTCGCCTGCCTTCACCCGCTTGCCCGGTGTGACCAGGGCACCGGCGGCGACCATGGCGCCCGCCTCGACCACGGCGCCATCCATGACGCAGGCCTTCATGCCGATAAAGGCCCCATCCTCCACCACGCATCCATGCAGCAGGGCCAGATGGCCAACGGTGACATTGTCGCCGATGGTCGTGCTGAACCGGTTGCGGGTGCAGTGGACGACGCTGCCATCCTGGATGTTGCTGTTGCGGCCAATGCGGATGGCATTGACGTCACCACGAATGGTGACGCCAAACCACAGGTTAGTCCCGGCCCCGATCTCCACATCGCCGATGACCGTGGCATTGGCCAGGAATACCGACGGGTCGATGACGGGCAGCTTGCCCTTGAAGGGCAGGATGGTGGGGATGGGGCGCGTATGGATCACGGGAACACCGGAACGACGTCCAGGCCCAAGGTTTCATCAAACCCGTTCATGATGTTGAAGTTCTGCACGGCCTGACCCGACGCGCCCTTCATCAGATTGTCGATGACGGAGACCAGGATGGCGCGGCCTGGAATACGGTCGGCAAAGACGTTGATCAGAGCCAGGTTGGACCCGGCCACATGCCGCGTCTGCGGACCGACACCGGGTGCCAGCACCTTCACAAAGGCCTCTCCCGCATAGGCCTTTTCCAGGCTGGCGCGCAGGGAAGCGACATCCACCCCGTCCTTCAGGCGGACATAGGTGGTGGCCATCATGCCCCGGTTCATAGGGATCAGGTGCGGGGTGAAGGCGATGCGGATATCGGCGCGCCCGGCAGCCCAGCCCAGGCTCTGTTCAATCTCTGGCGCGTGGCGATGGGAGGCGATGCCATAGGCATGCATACCTTCCGCCACTTCGCAATAAAGACTGCCCTGCTTGGCATCGCGGCCAGCACCCGACACGCCCGACTTGGCATCAATGATGATGTCATCGGCGGAAATCAGACCATCCTTCAGCAGCGGCAGCAGCGGCAGCAGGGACGCCGTGGGATAACAGCCGGGATTGGCGACCAGCCGAGCCGTGGCGACCTGTTCGCGCGCCACCTCCGACAGGCCGTAGACGGCGGTTTCTTGCAGGTCGACGGCCTTATGCGCGTGGCCATACCA
>JAEMSB010000184.1 GCA_016463045.1 Niveispirillum sp. | reverse complement strand
CCTCGGTCCGCGACAGGTCAGGCGTCCAGGCCCACCACGCAAAGCCCCCCACCCCCGCCACGATCAGCAGCAGCAGGCCCAACAGGATTTTTCCCAAAAGCCGCATCATATCCCCCCAGGATTTGGTTATGCGTTGGGGCAAGAGCATGAGCAAAGCGGGGCGCATCGGCAAGCCAAATGAAATCTGAATCGATGTTCAGTTTGACGGCGGGCTTGACGGCATCGGGCGCTTGGCGCAAAGCCTGCCGCATTCGTCCTGCACATAGTGAAAGTTCGGCCTATGCCTCGCCCCGTCATCGCCATTGATGGTCCCGCCGCGTCCGGCAAGGGCACGCTTGCCCGCAAGGTGGCGGCGGCCATGGGCTTTGCGCTGTTGGACACGGGCGCGCTCTACCGTGGCGTGGCGCTGACCATGATCCGCGCTTCTATCGATCTGGGCGATGCGGAGGCTGCGACCGCCACGGCGCGCGGTCTGACGGCGGCGGATATCGACCGTCTGACCCATGACCCCGATCTGCGCCTGGATACGACCGCGTCCGGCGCCTCGCGCGTGTCGGCGGTGCCGGGCGTGCGGCAGGCACTGCTGGACTTTCAGCGCGACTTTGCCGCCAACCCGCCGGGCGGGCTGCCAGGGGCCGTACTGGATGGCCGCGATATCGGCACCGTCATCTGCCCCGATGCCCCTGTGAAGCTGTTCGTGACGGCCAGCGTGGAGGTCCGCGCCCGGCGCCGGTTCGCGGAATTGCAGGGGCGGGGGGAGAAGCCGGACTTTGCCGATGTCCTGGCCGACATGCAGGCCCGTGACGACCGCGACACCAAACGCGCCGTCGCCCCCCTGGTGCCGGCACCCGATGCGGTGATCATCGACAATTCCGACATGAACCCACAGCAGGTGCTGGATGCGGCGCTGGATGTGGTGCGGGGTCGGCTTTCCGCCTGAGGGAACAGATAAAATATAACACCCATGCGCGGAGCACTGCGGAAAGCAGGAGGCTCCGCCGACTCTATCGGTTGCGGGGATGGCCCATCGCGGCTATAAGACCCGCCTGTCCCGAAGGACATGAAGGATCGTGACGCGAGCGGACGACCACCGGGGGGAACCCTGGGGGCGCGTCAATGCCCGCGTTTTTGCTTAAAACGTCCTCGCCGGTGTGTGTCACCGGTGCCGCCATGGCCTTCACCGGTTTTGCGTCCAGACATTCCGTCTGGCCTGCCGGTCTCTTCGGGGCAAAGCGTACCAAGTCGCCGGACGTGGTGTCCGGCGCGGCGGTGGCAAAGTTTCTCGACCGGCTCGGGCGTGCCGGAAGCGGGGGGCGGCGTCAACGTTGGTTTCAACCCGAAACAGTCTGCCCATTGGAGTTTACATGGCACAGGTTTCCGCCGCGAAGGAAAGCTTCGCCGCTCTGCTTGAAGAGTCCTTCGGTTCCTCCGACAGCCTGGAAGGCACCGTCGTCAAGGGCCGCATCCTCAGCATCGACAATGACCAGGTCCTGATCGATGTCGGCCTGAAGTCCGAGGGCCGCGTCGCCCTGAAGGAATTCGCCGTTCCCGGTCAGCCGATCGAGCTGAAGGTTGGCGACACTGTCGAAGTTTACCTGGAGCGCATGGAAGACAAGAACGGCGAAGCCGTCCTGTCGCGTGAAAAGGCCAAGCGCGAGGAAGCCTGGACCCTGCTGGAAAAGTCCTTCACGGACCAGTCCCGCGTCACCGGCATCATCTTCGGCCGCGTCAAGGGTGGCTTCACCGTCGATCTGAATGGCGCCGTGGCCTTCCTGCCGGGCAGCCAGGTCGATATCCGTCCGGTGCGCGACATCGCCCCGCTGATGGGCACGCCGCAGCCGTTCCAGATCCTGAAGATGGACCGCCCGCGCGGCAACATCGTCGTCTCCCGCCGCGCCGTGCTGGAAGAAAGCCGTGCGGAAGCCCGCTCCGAGCTGGTCGCCTCCCTCAAGGAAGGTCAGATCCTGCAGGGCGTGGTCAAGAACATCACCGATTACGGTGCGTTCGTTGATCTGGGTGGCGTTGACGGCCTGCTGCACGTCACCGACATCGCCTGGCGCCGCATCAACCACCCGTCGGAAGCCCTGCAGATCGGCCAGACCGTTACGGTCCAGGTCATCCGCTTCAACTCCGAGACCCAGCGTATCAGCCTCGGCATGAAGCAGCTGGAAGCCGATCCGTGGGAAGGCGTGGAAGCCAAGTACCCGCCGCAGGCCAAGTTCAAGGGTCGCGTCACCAACATCACCGACTACGGTGCGTTTGTGGAGCTGGAGCCGGGTATCGAAGGTCTGGTGCACGTCTCCGAGATGAGCTGGACCAAGAAGAACGTCCATCCGGGCAAGATCGTTTCCACCTCTCAGGAAGTGGAAGTGATGGTCCTGGACGTGGATCCGGTGAAGCGCCGTATCTCGCTGGGCCTGAAGCAGACCATGCAGAACCCCTGGGAAGCCTTCGTCGAGAAGTTCCCCGGCGGCACCGAGCTGGAAGGCGAAGTCAAGAACATCACCGAATTCGGTCTGTTCGTGGGTCTGCCGGGCGACATCGACGGTATGGTGCACCTGTCCGATCTGGACTGGAACACCCCCGGTGAGCAGGCGATCCAGGAATACAAGAAGGGCGATCAGGTCAAGGTCAAGGTCCTGGACGTTGACGTTGAAAAGGAACGCATCTCCCTGGGCATCAAGCAGCTGGCTTCCGATCCGTTCGAGCAGGCTGCCGCTGGCGTCAAGAAGGGCGATGTCGTCACCTGCACCGTGACGCAGATCACCGAAGGCGGCATCGAGGTCGAAGTGGGCGAAGGCTTCACCGGCTTCATCCGCAAGTCCGACCTGTCGCGCGAGCGTTCCGAGCAGCGCCCCGACCGCTTCGCCGTTGGCGAAAAGGTCGATGCCAAGGTCACCCAGGTCGATCGCGGTTCCCGCAAGATCGGCCTGTCGATCAAGGCCAAGGAAGTCGAAGAAGAGAAGTCCGCGATGGCCGAGTTCGGCTCGTCCGACTCGGGCGCCTCTCTGGGCGACATCCTGGGTGCGGCCCTGAAGCGCAAGCAGCAGAACGACTGATCCGGAAACGGATCAGCCCTCTGTCAGGGTTGAAGTGTAGCGAAGGCCGCCGGGGCAACCCGGCGGCCTTTTGCTTTTGGGGGCGGTCCTGCTATGTTTCCGACAATCTTATGCAGGGGGGAGTTCCCACGGGTTTATGACCGTCAAACCCGCCGCCAGGAAGGGCGCCGTATCACGGGTGGCCACTGCAAAGTCATGCTCCGCCGCAATGGCCGCGATATAGCCATCGGCCACCCCGATGGCCTGCCCCGACGACCGGGCACGGGCGCGTAAGGCCGCGTAGGTAAAGGTAGCGTTGATCCCGAAGGACAATATGCGGTCAGCGAAGGCGGGAAGAATCTGTTCTTCCATTCGCTGATCAAGGATGGCGCGACGCCTGCCATCTGGAAGGGCGGCGATGCCGAACCGGACTTCCGCCAAGGTGATGGTGGAGATGTACAGCGTCTCGATGGCCTGCGCGTCCAGCCAAGCCAGCACCGCCGGATGCGCCGTTGGCTTCAACGGCTCCGAAATGACATTGGTATCG
Organism: Niveispirillum sp.; assembly: GCA_016463045.1. Classification (GTDB taxonomy): domain Bacteria; phylum Pseudomonadota; class Alphaproteobacteria; order Azospirillales; family Azospirillaceae; genus Niveispirillum. Next base: position 4,612 of record JAEMSB010000184.1, on the reverse strand, counting down.
AGCAGGATCATTCAAACGTCACCGGCTCGTCAGGTCCGGCCCTGCGCTGCCGTTCGAACAACTCGCAATCCGCCTCGGTTAACCCCGCTTCCCGACCGATCCCCGCCAGCATGGAGCCAAGCTTCACTCGATCCGGCGATCTGGTCGCCGTCTCCAGAATATCCCGGATTTCGGCCTCGGTACTGCGCCCGTGCAGGGCCGCCCGGACACGCAAGGCCCGATGTACCTCGTCAGGCACGTTCCTTATCGTCAGACTGGCCATGATGGCACTCCCGTGCGTGTGATGGGGATGCAGGCATTATGGGTATAATGATGGCATCTGCAAAGGGATGTAGTTTGGTGAGGGGGCGGTCAGCTTTGCGCCCCAGTGTAGCCGTTCAGAGATTGCCGACCCGATCCGCAAAGCTGCCGTTCATTACACAATGTGCGAATTACCATTGAGGGCCGGAGTGCGTCATCCAACCGCTAGACTGGTCATGCGGTCTGCCGCAGCGCCGCATTACCGCTTCGAACCAAAGTGTTGAATGCTGCCAAATGCATAATGTCCAGTTCAACGCCTATTCGAGACAAATTTGATTTATTAGTAATGGACTACGGAACTCGGCTGCATATGATCGGATAATCGCACCCTGGGCCTTCGATATTTGCCCTGGCTAGTCTACTTCGGACTGAGTGAAGTATGCGCACATTGTCTCGCTTCCTTTGTTCTCCACTGTGTTCAACGGTAGGTCATAGATGTCGAGAAAGAGCTGCTCAATGTACTTTGCTTTGCGGTTCTCGCACGGGAAAAATGTGAAGTAGATGATCATCTCTTCTGCCGTTTTTTTGTCTTCCAATGATTCCGTAGCCGCTTGGCTACATCACCCTTGCCGACATACAAGCCCTTCATGTGAAATAGATCATGTTTGGGGCAGTAGTCGTTCTTGTGCCAAAGGATGTAGACGCCTTCCTTCTCGGCGAATGTCACACCGTCCAGCCCGCTGTCATCCATGGATTTGTCCGTGTACCAGTGGATTCCAGCGTGGGTGATATCGTAGAACGTCAACCCAAAATTTGTTTCCGCTGCCATGGATTTATCGAAGGTTCCTGCGTTGTTCCCGCAAGAGCATCCACATTCATCGAAACAAGTTGGCATAGCTCATCCTTCCAGAATTCCTCTCACGCTTTGGGTGCGCCGGAACTAGGATACATTAATGTGAAGAACTGTGGCTCCAGCCAGTCCACGAGGTTTTCCGATTCCGCAATGGCGCGGTGCAGCATCTCGGCATCCACATGCACGGATGGGCTCATGAAGCTGATATCGCCAAGCTCGCCCCCCACGTACATTGCGCGCTCGGATTCAGATATGAAAAACGGGCTCGGATGCTTGGTGCGGTCGCTAGAAGAATGAGTCACGTTCATGCTGTGAATACTCTCTGGATGTTGATCCCGGTTGCGGGCCAGAAATACCTGCTCAATCACGGCCAGATCGGCAGGGCAGTCGTTTGGATCGATACTGAGAGCATCGCACAGTTCTGAAAGGTAGCCATCGGTAAATCCCGTCTTCCATGCTTTGGCCTTTTCTCTGTTCTCCCACTGCACACCCAGCTCCTTCTCCCATGTGTCAAAGTAGAGCTTGAGGGATGCCGAGAGCATGGAGACGCAAGAGCGCCCAAGAACCACAACTGCCGTCTCAGCATCGCTCCACTCTGCCATGAAGGGCGGTTCGGGATCTTCGGAGTGAGGCGGATCGTCAAAAGGCGGGAAACCGCCCTCGATCTGCTGCTTTATCTCGATGAATGGTTTCGCCGCTCGCTCGTAGGTGAAGCGGATTAAGCGCGTGCGCTCGCGGAAGAACCAGGCAATGTCCATGGCTACAGCTCTCGCAGAACAGAGAACTCGTATAACCCCTCAGGGGCAAATTTCAAAGAAGCCGCTCCTTTTTGATGGACGATATAGCTGTAAGGGGCATTTACCTCGAACCCGACCTCGGTCCGCTATCCACCCGTTTTGCAAGTTCTAGATTTACAAACGAAGGTCTTAAAGGTCCGCGTTGCTGACCTCGGGTCTGAAGACGATGCTGCGCGTTGGCTTCAAGGATCGGTTCGGGGAAGCTGCGGCGCAGCGATGGCCAATCTAGCGAACGTCAGCTAAGGGGCCGAAGGCGACTATGCGCCTATTGAGCATGAATGTCTGCGTCGCCAATTCTGAGGCGAAAACCGGTCAGTCGCCTTCAGGCCCCCTTTGCGTCAAAAGGGAGCGGCGGCCCTAGCCACCGCCCCGCCTCTCACCTCACCTCTTAACCTGCTTCACCCACGCATCCACCTGCGCCTCCAGCACCGTCAGCGGCAGGCCGCCGGAGCCGAGCACGACGTCGTGGAAGCCCTTGATGTCGAACTTTTCGCCAAGGGCCGTCTTGGCTTTCTCGCGCAGGTCAAGGATTTTCAGCTGGCCCAGCTTGTAGGCGCAGGCCTGGCCGGGCAGCACGATGTAGCGGTCGATTTCGATGGTGACCGCATCCTCGCTCATGCCCGTGGTGTCGCGCATATAGGTGATGGCCTGTTCACGGGTCCAGCGCTTGGCATGGATGCCGGTATCCACGACCAGACGGACGGAGCGGAACAGTTCGGCCTGTAGCCGGCCGAGGTCGCCGTAAGGATCGTTCTCATACATCCCCATTTCCACGGCCAGCCGCTCCGCATAGAGCGCCCAGCCCTCGGCATAGGAGGTGAAGGGATAGACCTTGCGGAAGGTGGGTACATCCTCAATCGTCTGGGCCAGAGCCAGCTGGAAATGATGGCCGGGCACGGCCTCGTGATAGACCAGGGTCGGCAGGCTGAACTTGGGCGCGCGCGCCTTTTCGCCTAAGTTGATATAGAAGATGCCGGGGCGGGAGCCATCCAGCGCCGGCGGGTTGTAATAGCCGCCGGGGGAGGTGGCCTCGGCATATTCCGGCACGGCCTGGATATCGACCGGCTGCTTGGGCAGCTTGTTGAACCATTGCGGGGCCTTGGCCATGACCGTGTCGGTCATGCGCTTCAGATCGGCCAGCTCCTGCTCATAGCTTTCGCGGCCGGGCGGGTATTTCTGGGCCGGGTCCTGTTCCAGGGCGCGCACGCGCTCGCCCACGGTGCCCTCTGTCCGGCCAAGCTTTTGCAGCAGCGTGTCCATTTCGGCGGTGATGCGGGCCACTTCCGACAGGCCGATATCGTGGATCGCTTCCGGTTCGGTATCGACCGTGGTGTTGGCCCGCAGCGCCAGCTTGTAATAGCGGGCACCATCCGGCAGGCGCCAGACGCCGGCATCGGCGGTCGCCTTGGGCCGGATTTCCTCACGCAGCAGCTTGCCCAGCGCCTGATAGGCCGGATAGACATCCTTTTCCACCGCTGTTGTGGCAGCGGCGATCAGGCGGGTGCGGTCGGCCTCCGCGACGCCGGCCTTTTCCAGGCGCGTCTTGAAGGTGGTGATCAGCGCATTGTCGGCCACCGGGTCCTTGGTGAAGCCGTCAATGACCACCAGGCTCTTATCCACCACGAAATCGGGCGGCACCACGCCGGCCTTGGCCTGATTGCGCACCGATTCACCCAATTGCGCGAACTTGGTGGAGACGGCATGCAGGCGGCTGATATAGCGCTCCGCCGATTTCACATCGCTGACCACATGGGCGTTGGTCAGGAATTGCGGCAGGCTGACGGGCGGGGAGAACAACTGATCCACGGGATACAGACCGCCGCCCGGCACCACCCAGGGGAAATCCAGCTGCGCCAGATTGGTGGAATAGAATTCCAGCATCACCTGCTGCGAGATGGCCTGCTGCCCCGTCAGGCCGGTATAGCCCTTGATCTCCGCAATATAGCGGGTCATGTCCCGGCGGGCCTTTTCCAGGTCTTCCGGCTTGATCTCGTCCAGCTTGCCGGAATGGAAATCCAAGAAGGTGCCGTCGATCATGCCCAGTTGGGTCAACGTCTCCGGACTGTCCAGAACCTGAAGGATGGTCTGACGCTCAATGGTGGGATGGATGGGCAGCGGCCCCCACAGCCCGTAACCAACGGCCACAGCGGCCAGACCAACGACACCCCCCACGGTGCCCAGCAGGATCTTTTTCAGCTTCACTGTTGTAACCCCCTCTGTTGACGCCGCCCTGTCGTCCGTGCGCAGGGCGGTCGCAGGCGACGAGGCTACATCCTGGTTAATTTTCGCGCCAGGGGAGGGATGAGGGGAGGAGGCACCATTCGTCATGGCCACAAGGGAACCAAGTTTGCCAAACGCGCCCGTTCACGGCACTCTGCCGCCCTTCTTGATCCGGCATGGCAGGGGATGGGTGCGGCATGGGCGTGGCGATGGGCAGCATCGATCTGGCGGTGGAGCCGGATTTCCGCCTGGGCCCCTGGCTGGTGCGCCCGTCGCTGGGCATGGCCTACCGCGACGGGGCGGAGGTAAAGCTGGAACCCCGTGTCCTGCAAACCCTGATCGTGCTGGTCCGGGCCGACGGGCGGACGGTGTCGCGCGCCGAACTGATGCGCACGGCCTGGGGGCTGGAGGTCGGGGATGACGCCATTGGCCGCTGTATCGGGCGGCTGCGCGCCGTTCTGGCCATCGACGGGGTCATCGGATTCGAGACGATCCCCAAGAT
>JAEMSB010000680.1 GCA_016463045.1 Niveispirillum sp. | reverse complement strand
CGAAATATCGCGCGTTTACGGCATCCTGAACGGCACCTGCAATTACATCCTGACCGAGATGCGGACCACGGGCCGCGATTTCGCCGATGTTCTGGCCGATGCCCAGCGCCTGGGCTATGCCGAGGCCGACCCGTCCTTTGACGTGGATGGTGTGGATGCCGCGCATAAGTTGGCGGTGCTGACCGCCGTGGCCTTTGGCGCGCATGTCGATTTCAAGTCGGTGCATATTGAGGGTATCCGCCACGTCTCCGCCCTCGACATCAACTATGCCCAGGAACTGGGCTACCGCATCCGTCTGCTGGGCATTGCCCGGCGCACGGAAGATGGGATCGAGCAGCGGGTGCATCCCTGCATGGTGCCGATCACCAGCCCGTGCGGTGCGACGGACGGTGTGTTCAATGCCGTCGTCGCCGATGGCGATTTCGTGGACAAGGTGGTGCTGGTGGGGCGCGGTGCCGGTGCTGGCCCGACCGCGTCCGCCGTGGTCGCCGATCTGGTGGACATTGCCCGTGGCCGTTCCACGCCGACCTTTGGCGTGCCGGCGGCAGCGCTGGAGCCGGCCAAGGCCGCCCCGCTGAGCCGCCGCCGTGGCCGTTACTATGTCCGCTTGATGGTGGTCGACCGTCCCGGTGTGATTGCCGAGATCGCAGCCACGCTGCGCGACCAGAATGTCTCCATGGAGGCGTTCTTGCAGCGCGGTCGGGCGCCCGGTGAGGCGGTGCCCGTGGTCTGGACCACCCACGACACGGACGAGGCCGCCATGCAGCAGGCGCTCGCCACCATCGCGTCGTTGGACAGTGTTCTCGAACCGCCGCGCATGATCCGCATCGAGGATTTCTGATACACACTCAACCCAGGAACGGCGCAGGCAACAAGACGCCGATCTCAGCCATAGGGGAACGATAATGAGTGAGAAGAGCAATCCGAAGGGCGATTTCTCCCTGGTGATGGACCGCAATCTGGCGCTGGAAGTGGTTCGCGTCACCGAGGCGGCGGCCCTGTCTGCCTCGCTGCTGATGGGCCGTGGCGACGAGAAGGCCGCCGATCAGGCCGCCGTGGACGCGATGCGCAAGGCCCTGAACAGCCTGTCCATCGACGGCACCGTGGTGATCGGCGAGGGCGAGCGCGACGAAGCCCCGATGCTTTATATCGGGGAGAAGGTCGGCACCGGCAACGGCCCCAAGATCGACATCGCGCTGGACCCGCTGGAAGGCACGACCATCTGCGCCAAGGGCGGCCCGAACGCGCTGGCCGTCATTGCCATGGCGGAGGCCGGTGGCTTCCTGAACGCGCCCGACGTGTATATGGAAAAGATCGCGGTGGGCGGTGGCCTGCCGGGTGGCGTGGTCGATCTGGACGAAAAGGTCGAGACCAACCTGCGCAACCTGGCGCTGGCCAAGGGTGCGGACGTGTCGGAGCTGGTGGTCTGTATCCTGGACCGCCCGCGCCATGCCGAACTGATCGCCCGCGTGCGTGAGGCGGGTGCGCGCATCATGCTGATCGGTGATGGTGACGTGTCGGGCGTGATCGCGACCGCCCAGCCCAATGCCGGCATCGACCTGTATATGGGTTCCGGTGGTGCGCCCGAAGGTGTGCTGGCCGCTGCCGCCCTGCGCTGCATCGGCGGGCAGTTCCAGGGCCGCCTGATTTTCCGCAACGATGCCGAGCGGGAGCGCGCCAAGCGCTGGGGCGTCACCGACCTGGATAAGAAGTACAGCCTGTACGATCTGGCCCGTGGCGACGTGATGTTCTGCGCCACCGGCGTGACCACCGGCCCCATGCTGGGCGGCGTGCGCCGCTTCCCCGGCGGCGCCATCACCCATTCGGTGGTAATGCGGTCGAAGTCGGGCACGGTGCGTTATGTCGAGGCGCACCATAACCTGCGCACCAAGACCAGCTTCATTCCGGAAGCCAAGCGTTAAACCTGCGTTTGGACGTAGCGCGGATTAGGCGTCAGCCGTAATCCGCGGGAAACCCGGCACCGTGGCTCCGCGGATTACGCTTCGCTAATCCGCGCTACGAACAAGCCCCGTCGCTGGAAGCCGATGCTTCCGGGGGCGGGGCTTTTTGCTATGGTGCCGCCAGCATCACACCCGACGGGTACCCCCCCATGACCATCCCCGCCTTCCTTGGCGTTGAAAGCTCCCTGACCGGCCGCCGCTGGAAGGCGCGCAATAGCGATGACCGGCTGGCCCTGACGCTGGCGCAGGCGCATGGGTTGCCGGAGCTGGTGGGGCGGCTGC
>JAEMSB010000679.1 GCA_016463045.1 Niveispirillum sp. | reverse complement strand
GTTCCGCCCCCTGCCCTTTCTGCTGCTCTCGCTGCTGTTGGCCGGACCCATTCAAGCGGAGGTGACGCCGTCGCAGCAGCAGATGCGGCGTGTGCTGTATGGGGAGGGGCTGAACAGCCTGACTTTCCGGCATATGGACGAGATGTTCGAGACAGCACCCGTGCCGGCGGGGCCAAAGGTCTGGAAACTGCCGGAGGATATTCGGCCCCTGGATCTCACCTATAGTTTCGAGGGGCAGCAATATGACACCGCCGCCTTTCTGGAACGCACGCGGACCAACGCCATGCTGGTCATCCGCGACGGGCGGATCGTGCATGAGGTTTATCGCAATCATAGTGGGCCGGAGAGCCGGTTCATCTCCTTCTCCATGGCGAAATCCATCACCTCCATCCTGGTCGGTATCGCCATCCGCGACGGGGCCATCGGCAGTATCGATGATCTGCTGACCCGTTATGTCCCGGAACTGGCGGGCAGCGGGTATGAGGGGGTGAGCTTGCGTCAGGCGCTGCTGATGCGGTCGGGGGCGGCCTTTGCCGAAACCTATGGCACCGGCACCAAAAGCCAGATGGCGGAGCTGTATGAAAACAGCTTCGTGACGGAGCGGGAGCGGTTCACCGACCTTGCCACCCGCATCGGCAGCGACCATGCGCCGGGCAGCCATTTCAACTATTCAACGCTGGAAACCGGCGTTGTCGGCTGGGCCCTGGAACGCGCGACGGGCCGGACGCTGGCCGCGTATATGGCGGAAAAGCTGTGGCGGCCGGCGGGGATGGAACGGGCGGGGACCTGGCTGCTGGACGGGCCGCCGGGCACGGGCCGCGCCTGGGCCGGGGCGGGCTTCAATGCCACGCTGCGCGATTATGGCCGCCTGGGCCTGATGATGCTGGAGGGTGGGCGGGCCAATGGCCGGCAGGTGGTGCCCGCCGACTGGGTCCGCCAATCCACCGTGCCCGACGGGACCGAACCGGCAGCGCCGGGCCGGGATCAGGGCTACCAGTATTTCTGGTGGACCCTGCCCGACAGCGACGCCTTCATGGCCAAGGGTGTGCACGGCCAGTACATCTATATCGACCCCGCCAGCCGCACCGTGATCGTGAAACTGAGCCATTGGCCCACCGCCTGGGTCAAGGCGCTTGAGGCGGAGACGTTGGCGTATTTCAAGGCGGTGGTGGAGCGACGTTAACGCGGCGACCACCCGCCCGGCTTCACCGTCAGCTGCGGCAGGGCCGCCACCACGTCGGCCCAGGAAATGTATTTGAAATTGGTGGCCTCCGGTTCCCCGCTCATGCCGTTCAAATCGTCATTATAGCCGTCCTGAACCATCAGCAGACCCGCCGGATATCCGGGCAGGGGGATGGAGATCAGTTCGGCGCCGTCACATTCCTGGCCGGCATCAATGGCGCCATTGGCCGTCAGCTTGAAGCTGCCCAGATAGCGGTTCTGGCCGCCGCGTTCGAAGATGGCGAAACTGTCATCCAGGCCGGCGGCGTCGGGCGCCTTTTCATCGCCATGGGCATCGCCCTGGCTGGACGCGATCAGATAGCCGGTGCCGTCCGCGCCGCGATAGAGCGCCAGACCTTCGACATCGCGGGCAACCTTGCTGCCCGGATTGTTGAAGGGGCTTTTGGCCGAACCGCGCGTTTCATAGAAGGGCTGATCGTCGGCCTTCCCGGTCGTCAGGTTGACGCGCCACAGGCCCACATCCTCCTGCCCTGCGAACAGGATGCCCGTCTCCTCATCCACCACCAGCCCCTCGAACTGCGGTTGCCAGTCAAGCGCGGGATCATTGTCATTCTCGATGGTGAGGTTCTGGCCCTTATGGGTGGTGGGGAAGTCCCAGTGGCGGGTGCGTTCATGGCCGACCGTGCCGTCGGAGCGCAGCACCAGCCTTTGTTCGGCCAGACGCGCCGCATTGCGCTGCGCGACCACGGCCCGCACCTCCCCCGTCGCCTTGTCCTTCCAAAGGGTCATTCCATAGGCGCTGGCCTGATCGGCCACGGGGTTCGCCATCTCTGCGGTGCCGTCAGGCGACAGGCGGGTGGGGAAGACCTGACCCTGGTTGGGGTCGGTAATGTCGGTCAGGGGGGAAGCCGGGTTGGCCGGGTCAATGGCCCAGACCATCAGACGGTCACGCCCCCGGTCGCTGGCCACCGCAATGTCGATGGTCGATCCATAGGGGCGTTTGATCCCATAGGCGACGTCGAAATTGTTGTAGCGGCCATCCGTAACGGCATCGATGCTCTGC
>JAEMSB010000678.1 GCA_016463045.1 Niveispirillum sp. | reverse complement strand
CCCCTATCCGTGCGCCGGTTTCAACTGCCGTAATTGCTGATGATGCGGGTAATGGTGCCATCGGCCTCCATCCCCATGATCACGGCATTGAAGCGGGTGATGATGGCGGGGTCGATATTGGCGGCCTGGCTGAACAGGGCGAAGGCCTTGTGTTCATTGACGAACATCGGATGCACATCGATATCGTCGGCCAGACCCAGCTGCGTGGCGCGGTTCAGCGCGATACGGTAACCGTCGATGAACCCGTCGATGCGGTCGCGCATCAGCATGGCCATGGCGCTCTCCCCGTTCTGGACGGGGATGATATTGTCAGCCAGCGCGCCGCTGCGCGTCAGATCCTCGAATTCCTGGCTGTACCGGGACCCCGACACGACACCCAGCCGGAACGGGCTGGCCGCCAGGGCCGTCAGGTTCTGATAGGGGAACTTGGCGGCATAGCCCTTGCGCACGATCAGGACATTGCGCCCCTCGCGGATGGGCTGGGAGAAGATACCAAACGCCTCCCGCTCCACGGTGCGGCCCACACCGACGACTGCATCGGCCTTGCCCTCCTGCACCAGCAGCAGGGCGCGCGGGCGCGGCGCGAATTCCCAGTCGATGGCGCACGGCATGCGCCGGCTGGCCTCGGTCACCAGTTCGATATCGATGCCCGATGGCTTTCCATCCGCGCCCACCGTCTGATAGGGCGGCAGCTCCGTCCACACAATGCGCAGATGGCACGCAGTCCCCGCCCTAGCCGCCGGCAAGGCAACCAGAAACACGAAAAGGGCCGCGATGGCGGCCAGCGTGGGGCGGAAGGACATATTCATGGCTGCAAGGATTTCACACGAATTTGTTTAAAATGTAACGACCAATTTCGGCATACCCGATGATGCCACAAGGCAGGGTCGCCCATGCCGCGCTTGCGAAGGGGGCGGGCGGGCTTTACCTGTTCAGGCGCAAATCCTTGACCTTGCACATGAACACGCCATGACCGACGGCCCCCTTTCCGTCTACCGCGCCCGTCGCGGCACCGGCACGTTGAAGGCCGATCCGGCCCAGGAACTGGCGGCGGAGAAGCTGGAAAGCCTCTGGCACGCCCTGAAGGGCTATCGTCCGGCCACGGGACACACGGGCTGGCGTGCGCGCCTGGGCCTGACGCGCCGGCCCGACCCCGCCCCGCAGGGCCTCTACATCTATGGCGATGTCGGGCGCGGCAAATCCATGCTGATGGACCTGTTCTTCGAAACCGCCCCGGTTGAGGAGAAGGTGCGGGTGCATTTCCACGCCTTCATGCTGCGTGTGCATGAACGGCTGCACGCCATCCGGGGCGAGGGCCGCGCCAAGGGCGACGAGGTGGTGGAGGTCGCCAAGGAGATCGCCGCCGAAGGCTGGCTGCTCTGCTTCGACGAATTCCACGTCACCGACATCACCAACGCCATGATCCTGGGCCGGCTGTTCACCGCCCTGTTCGATCTGGGCGTGGTTGTGGTGGCGACCAGCAACTGGCCGCCCGACGATCTGTATAAGGATGGCCTGAACCGGCAGCTGTTCCTGCCCTTCATCGCCCTGCTGAAGGACCGGCTGGACGTTTTGCATCTGGCCTCGGCGCGGGATTACCGTCTGGCCCGGCTGATGGGGGCCAAGGTCTATCACTATCCGTTGACCGCCAGCACGGCAGAGGCGATGGCCCAGACCTTCGCCGACCTGACCGACAATGCCCCCCCTGCGGCCACCCACCTGACGGTGCAGGGCCGCCGCGTGGACGTGCCGCGCTGTGCCAAGGGCGTGGCCTGGTTCACCTTCGACGAACTCTGCGCACGGCCGCTGGGGGCCGGCGATTACCTCGCCATCGCCACCCATTATCACACCGTCCTGATTGACATGGTGCCCCGCCTGCCAGAGGCGCTGCGCAATGAGGCCAAGCGCTTCATGACCCTGATCGACGCGCTGTATGAGCACAAGGTCAACACCATCATCGCCGCCGAGGTGGCCCCCGAACGCATCTATGCCGAAGGCACCCACGCCTTCGAGTTTCAGCGCACCATCAGCCGCCTGATGGAAATGCAGAGCCAGGAATACTTGGCGCGCGAGCATCTACCGTGACGGGGCACGGCCCAGGCCGGCGACCGCCGGCCCGCCGCTCGTGCGGCGTAAGCCAAGGGCGCGGATGCGCCCGCCCGGCGCTTGAGGGAACAGGGCGCAGCCCAGGCCGGCGACTGCCGGCCCGCCGCTCGTGCGGCGTAAGCCAAGGGCGCGGATGCGC
>JAEMSB010000183.1 GCA_016463045.1 Niveispirillum sp. | reverse complement strand
GGGCAAGGGATATCATGAACGCCGTCGCCGTCCGAGCGGCGGGACACCAATCCGTCCCGCACCGGGACCAGAAAGCACGAAAGCCGCCATCATTCCTGATGGCGGCTTTTCGCGTAAGCCCATGACCGAGCTTCGAGAGAATGGTCGGAGCGACAGGATTCGAACCTGCGACCCCTAGACCCCCAGTCTAGTGCGCTACCAGGCTGCGCCACGCTCCGACCTCTCGATGAACGCCGGTCGGTTTGGGCCGTCCGTCGTTCGGGCGCGGACTATAGCCACCACATTTGGGGGATGCAACGGTTGTATCAGGAAAAAAGCGTTTTCCGGTCTGCCTTGCCCAAAGCGCGGGTCTGCGCGCCCGCCGCTGCGCGCGATCGGGGCCGGTGTCTGGGCTAACATCCATGCCTGAACAACAAGCAAATCAAAGGGATGCACGCGAAAATCCGCCATGTTTATGTGACCATGCCCGACCCGGATATCGCCTGCACCATCGCCTTTGATGTGGTGGTTGAGGGTCTGGCCGCCTGTGGGAAAATCCTTCCAGGCATGGAATCAGTGTATCGCGGGCGGATGCAACTGCCCTAAATCCGAATTGCCATGCGACGGGGTTCAAGACGCTGGTGGCGCGGCTAGTCCTGGCGACCGGTGGCGATGATTGACCATCCGCCTCCGCGCCTTCAGACCGGGTGCGCGGTTCTGACCGCTTGACGGGACATAGGCGCCCGCCCTATACCGCCCCCGTCAATTGGGGAGTAGTCCGCCGTCGGTGCAATTGCCCGGTGGTGTCCGTGTCAACAGGCTTGGGGTTCACCCCATGGCGCGGACGACTGGCCAGCAGGCCCGTTCGACGAGACCGATGGCGCAATCGCCCTTCCCGGGACCGGGGGTGGATTGCGTTCATCGTTGCTCAGTCGTCCCCGGAGTCATTGTCTTGATCGCCACCACGACCTTCGCCCTGGCCCTCAGTCTGGCCATGGATGCGTTTGCCGCCGCTTTGGGCAAGGGCGCGGCCCTGCGTCGTCCCAATATGGGTCAGGCCTTGACTGTCGGTGCCGTCTTCGGCGCGTTTCAGATGGTCATGCCGTTGATCGGCTTCGCGCTGGGCATGGCCTTTGCCGATATCGTCGCCGCCGTGGATCACTGGATTGCCTTTGTCCTGCTGTCCGTGGTCGGCGGACGCATGGTGTGGGAGGCATGGAAGGGCGAGGATGATGAAGAGAACGGGGCCGGTGGTATGACGCTCACCCTCTCCGCCCTGTTCATGGCGGGGTTTGCGACCTCTGTCGATGCCCTGGCCATCGGCGTGCCCCTGGCCTTCTTCGATGAGCCGATCCTGGCGTCGGCCCTCGTCATCGGGCTGGTGACATTCGGCCTCTCGACGGTGGGCGTGATGCTGGGCCGGGCCGTCGGCCCGCTGCTGGGGCGCTGGGCGGTCGGGATTGGCGGGGCCGGGTTGATGCTGCTGGGCACCAAGATCCTGGTGCAGCATCTGGGGGCGTAAGCCCCCACCTTCAATCCATCAGTTCGGCGCGTATGGCCAGCATCCGATCGATATTATCGATGAACAGACGCGTCAGCGTGGGGTCCAGGTGGCTGCCCGCAATCTGGTCCAGATGGGCCAGCACGTCTTCCACCTTCCAGGGTTGCTTATAGGGTCGCGCCGACAGCAGGGCGTCGAAGACGTCGCAGATGGCAACGATCCGCCCGCTGAGGGGAATGTCGTCTGCGGCCAGGCCCAGAGGATAGCCGCTTCCGTCCCATTTTTCATGGTGTGTGCCGGCAATCTCCGACGCCAAATCCAGCAAGGCCAGCCCGCTGCCGGCCAGCAATTGCTCACCGATGCGGGCATGGGTCTTCATGATGACCCATTCATCCTCATCCAGCCGGCCCGGTTTCAGCAGGACGCGGTCGGGAATGCCGATCTTGCCGATATCGTGCAGCGGCGCCGCCGCTGCGATCTTGGCGCACAGGGCGGGTGGCAGGCCGGTCAGTTCCGCCATGACGCCGGACATGCGACCGATGCGGGTGACATGCTGGCCCGTATCTTCGTCCCGGAACTCCCCGGCGGAACACAGGCGGGTGATGATCTCGGCGCGCGTCCGCTCCAGTTCCGCCGTCCGCTCCCGCACCAGCCGTTCCAGCACCTCCGTCTGCCGCCGCTGCGCCTTGTTCAGCAGATGCAGTTCCAGAAGATTGCGCGACCGCGCCTCTAGTTCCCAGAACGCATAGGGTTTTGTGACATAGTCGCGGGCACCGGCATCCAGCGCGCGGCGGCGCGACGCGTCGTCATTCTGCGCCGTTACCATCAGAACGGGCGGAGTTTGCGACCCCAGGATGGCTTTCAGCCGGCCAATGAAGCCCGGACCATCCAGTCCCGGCATGCGGTAATCCAGCAGCACGAGGTCCGGCACATTGCGTTCCGCGATTGCCAGCCCCTCGAACGGGTCCATGGTGGAACTGACATTTTCAAAACCCGCCATGTCCAGCATGCCCAAAAGCAGCTCCACATTCGCGGGCATGTCATCGACGACCAGGATATGGGCGAGGCGCTGTTCATCTTCCATCGTGGAGGGGGCTGCAACGGCAGCGACATTCATGCTCAGGCGGCCCTTCTTGCCAGCGCCCCGTCAACGGCCGACAGGAACTCCGGCACGCGCAATGGCTTCGTCAGATAGCGGTGGAACCCGGCGGCCACCCCCCGCTCAACCTCCCGAGGCAGGGCGTTGGCTGACAGGGCGAGGGCAGGAATGCCGGAAGTGGCCGGATCGGCACGCAACCGGGCCAGCACTTCGAACCCATCCATACCCGGCAGGTTGATATCCAGAATGATGATGTCGGGCAGATGGGACCGCGCCAACTGCAATCCCGATCCGGGATCGGCGGCCACCAGCAGGTGGAAGCCGCCCAGGCTGTCGATCAGGTCACGCATCAGCTGAATGTTGGCGGGATTATCCTCCACATACAGCATCGTGCGCTCCCTATCGGCACTGTTGCCGGTCAGGGCGGCGGTCCGGGTGTTTTCCAGGGCGACGACCGGGGCGGCAGCGGGCAGGTCGAAATGGAACCGGCTGCCCTGTCCTTCCGTGCTGTCCACCAGGATTACACCGCCCATGGCCTGGACCAGGCGCTGGCAGATCGTGAGGCCGATACCCGTGCCCTCAACCGTGCCATGTTCGCGTCCCAGACGGTTGAAGGGCTGGAACAGCTGATTGAGACGGTCGGCGGGGATGCCCAGGCCGGTATCGGTCACGGAAACAGATATACGGCCATCGGTTCCGGGCACGACGGACAGGATAACCCGGCCATTGGCACGGTTATATTTGATGGCGTTGGAGGTGAGGTTGCTCAGCACCTGCACCAGCCGCGTCCGGTCGGCATAAACGGTGGCGCTCTCCGTCTTGATATCAAGGGACAGGGTGATGCCGGCGCCGTCGGCCACGGGCTGCATGTTGCTGGCCACATCGCGCGCGACCGCCGCCGCATCGACAGGCTCCAGCGACATGGACAGCCGCCCGGCCTCCACCTTGGCCAGATCCAAGACCTCGTCGATCAGACGCAGCAGATGGGTACCGGCCTTCTCAATCTGAACGGCGGCGCGTTCCTGCTTGACGGTCAGCGGCTCCCGCGCACGGTTATAGAGCAGCAACTGCGCGAACCCCATGATGGAGTTCAGGGGCGTGCGCAACTCATGGCTCATGCTGGCCAGGAATTCGGACTTGGCCTGACTGGCGGCCTCCGCGCGGGCGCGGGCCTCTTCCAGATCCAGGGTGCGTTCGGCCACACGCTGTTCCAGGGCGACCTTGGATTGCTCCAGCTCCGCCTCGATACGGCGGCGGACCTGCATCTCCTCTCCCAACGCCTGGAAAGACCGGCGCAACTGTTCGGCCTCCCGCGCGGCGGCGGCAGAAATGCGGCGGTCGGCGATCCCGGCCACCAGGGCGAGAACCAGCAGCCCATAGGTGGCGGCGGCGATGGCGGCGGCCAGGACGGTGCGCGGGATGCCTTCAGATGCGGGCGGCAGGGTGGGGTCGATGGTGACGACAAGGGCGCCCATCCCCGTATAATGCATGCCGCAGATGGCCACCCCCATGACCAGGGCCGCCGCCACGCGCAAACTGAAACGCTGCGGCGTCAGGGCCAGCCAGAGCGCAACCGTCGCGGCCACCAGGGCGATCACGACGGACAGCGTGAAGAGGCCGGGTTCATAGGCGATGGAGCCCGGCAGCAGCAGTGCCGCCATGCCCGTATAGTGCATGACGACGACGCCCATGCCCACAATCGCGCCCGCCGGCAACAGCCGCGCCGGCCCGACGCCACCGCTGACCAGCCACAGGCCAAGCGCCACCACCGCAATGGGCACCACCAGGGACAGGATGGTCAATCCCGTATGGAAACCGACTGCGGCCTCCGTATCGAAGGCCAGCATGCCCAGGAAATGCATGGACCAGATGCCGCCACCCAGTGCCATCGACGCTGCGCCATGCCATGCCCAGCGCCAGTTTCCGTCCGAATGGCGCAGCCGTTCGGCCATATCCAGAGCGACAAAGGAAGCAAAAGCGGCGGTCAGGTAAGATAGTGCAACCAGCCAAAGGTTGTGACCCGTGGCGGCGCCCTCGGCGTTCGTGAAGCATAAACCCAGAATCTCAACGCGCACCAATACCCCCGCCCCTAAGCTGTCAATCGGAGTATCCATATTTATGCAGGATCGGAAAGGTTAAAAGCATGAACGAATAAACAGGTCTAGGCACAACTTGGCGTTGGGTCTGCTTTTTGTGGAACAAGGGGGTGCCGGAAAACAGCGTGCCGTCGTCGCGCACTATCCCAATGCACTTGCAGGGGGCTTCTTCGATGCGTTCTGTTTCCGATGCTGCACGCGTATTCTATGCATTGCGTCCGGCCCCGGTGCCGGTGGATTTCGTGGAATGCACGCGCGATGCGGTCACGGTTGCTGTCGTTGAGGGGGCGTTTGATCCTTCTGTTGGTCGCGGTCATCATGGCTGCGTCCGGATTGATGCTGCTGGAATATCAGTCGCGCCGACAGGAGGCGCAGCAACAGGCGTTGAGTAGGGCGCAGGACATTGCCCGTTTTGCCGCCACGCAGCAGGCCGAACTGCTGACCAGTTTGCAGCGGCTGGTCGGGGTGGCGGCCACACGTATCTCCCGGGAGGCGCCGGCTGACTGCGCTCGGTCATTGCAGACCTTGAAGGGAACCCAGCCCTGGGTGTCCAACATCTTCGTCGCACGGCCGGACGGGTCTATTCTTTGTTCCACGGCACCCGATGACGAAGAAATCAACCTCTCCGACCGCGCCTATTTCAAGGAGGCGCTGACACAGGTGCGACCTGCCAGCAGTGGCTATCTGCGCTCCCGTGCCTCGGGCCGTCCCATTATGGTATATGCCCAGCCGATCGTCGTGGAGGACCGGCAGGTGGCGGGCGTGGCATTGGCCGGAATGCTGCTCGACTGGCTGGACGGACTGGCAGCCCGCACCTTGGCTGCGGCACCCGGTGCGACCCTGACTGCAGTGGACCGCGACGGGGTCATTCTGGCCCGTTATCCCACCTTGTCGGGCATTGACGGGGTCTCAATGGCCCATGCCCCATTCGCTCAGGCTGCCTTGGCCAGTGACCATGGCACCTGGATTGGCGAGGAGCTGGACGAGGTTCCGCGTCTGATGGGCTTTGTGTCGCTGAACAGCGGCATCCGGATCATCGTCTCCTATCCGCGCGATGAAGTTCTGTCGGTTGCCGTTGGACAGTTTCAGCGGAACATTGGCCTGCTGTTCGCATTGGCGGCATTTTCGGTCATGGCTGTCTATTTCGGGTTCACGCAGGCTGTGCTGAACCCACTGCGCGATCTGATCGCCACCGTACAGCGGCTGGGGCGAGGTGAACTGGGACTGCGCGCCGTCGCCGGACAGGGCGAGATCGGTTCCCTGGCCACCGCCATCAATGACATGGCGGCTGGTTTGCAGCGGCAGGCGGCGGAACTGGCTACCCGCGACGCGCAGTATCGCCTGCTGTCGGAACAGGGCAGTGACGTGGTGGCGCTGCATGCGCTGGACGGCACCTACCTCTATGTGTCGCCCACGGCCAGCTGGATGCTGGGCTACGCGCCGGAGCAACTGATCGGTGCCACGCCGCAAGACCGCACCCATCCTGACGAACGCGAGGTGCTGGAGCGCGCCCTGACCATCCTGATCGCCGGCATGCCGTGTGCGCCGGTTACATATCGGCTGCGTCACGGCGATGGACGCTGGATCTGGGTAGAGACGGCGTTCGCCCTGGCGGCGGATGCGCTGGCTGGACAGCGCATTGTGTCCGCCACCCGTGACGTTGGCGACCGGGTGACCCAGGAGCAGGAACTGCGCGCGGCGCGCGACCGCCTGGGCGAACAGGCACAGAGCCTGCAAGCACTGGCAGCGGACCTTGACCGGTCACGCCGCATTGCCGAAGCTGCAGCCGAGGCGGCAGAGACTGCGCGCGGGGAGGCGGAGCGCGCCAATCAGGCCAAATCTGAATTTCTGGCCAATATGAGCCACGAGGTCCGCACGCCTATGAATGGGATTGTGGGGATGACGGCCCTGCTACTGGACACGCCCCTCAGCCCGGAGCAGCGCGGGTTTGCCGAAACGATCCGCGAAAGTGCCGATGCACTGCTCTATGTCATCAACGACATCCTGGATGTCTCCAAGCTGGAAGCCGGTAAGCTGGAGTTGGAGAACATCGATTTCGCGATGGATGAGATTGTGGATGGCGTTGTTGCCCTCCTGTCGCCCCGCGCACAGGAGAAGGGCATCACCCTGAAAGCCCATATCGATCCTGATGCCAACCGGGCCTATCGCGGCGATCCCGCACGGTTGCGTCAGATTTTGCTGAACCTCGCTGGCAACGCCGTCAAGTTCACCAGTGAGGGCCGCGTCACCATTGATGTCGGGGCATCGGCAGACACCGCAGCCGGGATCACGCTTCTGCAATTCGCTGTCAGCGATACAGGCATCGGCATGAGTGCGGATCAGGTGGGACGGCTGTTCCAGAAATTCACCCAGGCTGACAATTCCATCACCCGCCGCTTTGGCGGCACCGGTCTGGGCCTGACCATCTGTCGGCAGCTGGTCCAGTTGATGGGGGGCGACATTCAGGTCGAGAGCGTGGCCGGCGAAGGCAGCCGCTTCTGCTTTACCGTACCGCTTCCCGCAGCAGCAGCGCCGCCGCCCGATCCGGCCCGGATGGATGAATGGCTGCGCGACCGTCGTGCGCTGGTTGTTGACGACACGGAGGCGGACCGCCGCATCCTTTCCCGTCAGCTGGAACGTCTGGGCATGAAGGTTGCCGTGGCCAACGGTGCCTCGGCGGCCCTGGCGGATCTGGAGCGCAACCTGCGTGAAGGAACCTGTCCCAAACTGATCCTGATTGATCAGGCGATGCCTGGTATGACGGGAGACACGTTAGGGGCATGGTTGCGTGGTCACCCCAGCTTTGCCGGTATAAAGCTGATGCTGGTCACGTCCGGCGGCAAGCTGGAACCCGGTGATCCTGCGGCAGAGAATTTCGATGCGGTCATGGTCAAGCCGGTTCGTCCACAGAACCTGCGGGATGTCTTGGGCCGCCTGTTTGCGCCCTCGACGGGTCCGATGCCGGACATGGGAACCAATATGGATGCCGGCCGTGGCAAGGGGCGCCGCGTGCTGGTGGTGGATGACAATCCCGTCAACCGCAATGTCGCCCGACTGATCCTTGAACGGGACGGTTACGGTGTTGATCTGGTGGACGATGGTATGGAAGCCATCGCGGCGGCAGAGGCCAGCCGGTACGATCTAATCCTGATGGATGTGCAGATGCCCGGCATGGATGGGATTGAGGCGACGCGCATGATCCGTACCCAGGAAGGCCAGACCGGGATGCCCCGAACCCCGATCATCGCCATGACCGCCAATGCCATGGTCGGCATGCGCGAAAGCTATCTGGAAGCCGGCATGGATGATTACGTTTCCAAGCCCTATGAACCCTTGGCCTTGTTGCGGACAGCGGCCCATTGGTGCGGCATGCGGGATGCTGCCCAGCCCGCCGTCACAGAGCCCTATTTGGAGCCTTCGATGGATTTTGTTTCACATCCCGTCATCGACCGGACCGTCCTGGATGGATTGCTGACCTTCACCGATGGCCCGGAATTCGCGGATCTGATCAGCCGGTTCGTGGCCACCGGGCGTGCAC
>JAEMSB010000677.1 GCA_016463045.1 Niveispirillum sp. | reverse complement strand
CTCCAGCCGCGTCAGCGTTACCGGCAGATCAGCCAGGATTGGCGCCATATCCACGGAGAAGGGCTTCTCTTCCCCGAAATTGTACCATTCATAGATGCGGCGCAGTTCGCCGGTCAGGCGGTCGCGGTCAAGCGTGGTCACATCCTTGAACACGCCGGCCATGGCCTCGCAGAAATCCGGAATCGGGCGTGGGTCGAACCGCAGGGACCGGCCCAGCACAACACCCAGCCGCCGGGCCAGATCCGGCCCCCGGATCGCCTCCGCCCCGCCGACATTATAGGCACGGCCCGACAGATGCGGCCGGTCCAATGCGGCGATCATCAGGTCCGACACATCATCCTGGCAGATCCAGCAGACATCCAGTTCAAGATGATGGGGATAGAAGATGCGCCCTTCCTCCAGGATGTGCTGCCGCGCCCAGGCCCGCAGCAGATTATCCAGATAGATCACGGGCTGGATGGATACGGTCGGCACGCCGCTGTCGCGCAACCTTTCGCGCATTTCCCAGCGGGCATCATGGGCGGCAAAGCCCCGCTTTTCATCCTTGATGATCATGGAGCTGTTGAAGACCGCCATGCGCAGCCCCTGCCGCGCTGCGGCCTTGCCAATGGCCTCCACCGCACGGATCAGGGGGTCTGCCGCCTGGAACGATGTGGACGGCATGGTCACGAACAGCGCATCGACCCCGTCCAGGGCGCGGGCCAGACTGTCGGGGTCGCGGTAATCCGCCGCCACGCTGTCCACGCCGGCAATACCCAGTTTCGACGGATCGCGCGCGACGGCAACGGGCGTGTGGCCGGCAGCGATCAGGCGGCGCAGCTGCGCTGCGCCCTGATCCCCCGTGGCACCGAAGACAAGAACCTTCACTTGGCATTCTCCCCTTCGGCCAGGGCCGCCCGGAAGGCACCCAAACCGCGCAGCATCAGGATCGACGCCCCGATGCTGGAAACCGAACAGACCAGGGCCAGCGACCAGCCCACCATGCCCGGATCACCAAACAACCGATCGGTGATCAACGCGATGAAGGTGGGGGCCAGCCCCAGGCCCACGATGGAAACCGTGAAAACATAGAGGGAGGAAACGACGCCCCGCATGCGGTTGGGCGTCACCATCTGAATGGAGGAAGCCGCCATGGCCATGGGCAGCGTATAGAAGAAGGTCACCCCCACCGCCGCCGCCAGCGCCAGCTCATAGGTCGGGCAAAAGGGCAGCAGCACCGCGAACGGCACCACGCCCAGCGTGGTCAGGGCCGGCGTGCGGAAGGCGGCATCAACATAGCCGCGCGCGGCCAAGAATTTCGCGACATAAGGCCCGCACCACACGCCCAGGGAGCCTGCGATCAGCACCGACGCCCCATATTCAAGCCCGACCGAGGCCATGGACACCCCGTAATGCCGGATCAGGAAACTGGGTATCCAGGCCGGAAAGGCATAAAGCGCAATGACATGCAGCGACATGCCGCCATAGAAGGCGCCATAGAAGGCCCGCCGTTCACTCAGAAACTGCCAGATCTGTGCCAGCGTGAACCGTTCCTGCTCCGCCCGGCCCGCCACCTTGGCCCTGGGCGGTTCCCGCACCGTCAGCATCAGGGCCGCCAGCAGCAGCCCTGGCAGACCCACCACGATGAAGGCCAGATGCCACGGCGCCAAAAGGCCGAAGGGACCGGCATCCACCGGCCCGACATGACCCAGCTGCTGAATGACCAGCCCACCGAAGATCAGCGCCAGTCCGCCGCCCAGATAAGGGCCCATGAGGAAGATACTCATGGCGCGGGGCAGCTTGTCCTTGCTGAAATAATCGGACAGCAGCGACCATGCGGCGGGCATCAGGCACGCCTCCGCCCCGCCTACGCCCATCCGCGCGCCGAACAGCTGCCAATAGGTCTGGGACAGGCCGCAGAAGATGGTGAAGACCGACCAGATGGTGACCCCGGTCCAGATGATGGTGCGGCGATTGCCAATATCCGTCCACCGCCCGAACAGCGGCCCCATCAGCACATAGGCCAATGTGAAGGACAGGCCCTGCAACAGGCTGATCTGCGTGTCCGACAGGGTGAACTGCCCCTTGATCGGCTCCACCAGCAGATTGAGGATCTGCCGGTCCACGAAGGCGACCGCATAGGCCACCGTCAGCAGGATCGTGACATACCAGGCGTAAAGCCCGTCACGCGGCACGGGCCGGGCGGCGGCCTTGGTTTCAGGCGTTTCGATGCCGGACATCAGGCTGTGGGTCATCAGTCGGCGTTCCCCCC
>JAEMSB010000676.1 GCA_016463045.1 Niveispirillum sp. | reverse complement strand
GCAGATGGCGCCGGTGCTGCAGGTGCCGGGCAGCGTGATGTCGCGCCAGGATGCGGATGTGGCGGCGGAAGTGTCGGGGCGGGTGACCTGGGTGGCCGAAGCCGGCACGAAGCTGGCGGCGGGCGAGGCATTGGCGCGGGTTGATGACCGGCAGCTGCGCCTGGAATTGCGCCAGTATGAGGCGCAGATCAAAAGCCTGCAAAGCCAACTGACCTTTCAGGAACGCGAGGTGGAGCGGCAGCGGCAGTTGGCCGAGCGCGGAACCGCGACCATCGTCAAGCTGGAGGAGGCCAATAGCCGCCGCGACGTTCTGGCCCAGGATCTGGTCCGCGCCCAGGCCAGCCGCGACCGCACCCAGCTGGAGATCGAGCGCACCGTGGTGAAGGCACCGTTCGCGGGCCAAGTGGCGGCGCGCATGCTGGAGGTCGGGGAGTATTCCGCCCCTGGTGTGAAGGTGGCGCGTCTGGTGGCCGTTGATCAGGTGGAGGTGCGGGCCCAGGCGCCTGTCTCCATCGCCCGGCACCTCAGTGAGGGGATCAGCGTTTCCCTGGATGTCGAAGGCCAGCCGGCCCAGGGCAAGGTGACGCGCATCATCGGTATCGGCGAGGCGCAGTCGCGCACCTTTGAGGTGCGGGTGGCCCTGCCGCGCGGAGAGGCGAACTGGATCGTCGGGTCGGCGGTGAAGGTCGGCCTGCCCTCGGCCACGGCGGAACAGGTGGTGGCGGTGCATCGTGACGCCCTGGTCCTGCGCGGGGATGGCACCTGGCTGTTCCGCATCAATGCCCAGAACAAGGCCGAGCGCGTGGCCGTGAAAACCGGCACCAGCATTGGTGACTGGGTGCAGGTGACAGGCGATGTCCGCGACGGCGACCGCACCGTGGTGCGTGGGGCGGAAAGGCTGCGCGAGGGGCAGGAGGTCGAGCTGGACCCTAAGGTGAGCTGATCGGTGATGTAGACGGGCGTTGCCCCACGCTTGTCCTTGATCTTCATAGGGTTTCCCTGGCACCCTGCGCCTTGCGTGGGGACGGGGGATTGCATGAGCGACGGGATCGAATCTGTGGGCGCCATGGCCACGGCGGGCATGGCGGCGGCGGCCATTGAGGGCGAAAGCGGCAAGCACGGGCACGGGGCGCATGGTGCTTGTGCCAATTGCGGCACCAGACTGACTGGCAATTTCTGTCACGCCTGTGGTCAGGCGGGGCATCTGCACCGGTCCATGCTGCATATCGTGGAGGAATTCTTCCACGGCATCCTGCATTTCGACAGCAAAGCCTGGCGCACCCTGCCGTTGCTGGCCTTTCGGCCTGGCAAGCTGACCTATGATTACATCCATGGCCATCGGGCGCGCTATGTCACGCCCATGGCCATGTTCCTGTTCTCCGTCTTTGTCATGTTCATGAGTTTCTCCCTGCTGGGCATCAGCACGAATGTGCCGGTGGCCATACCGGCAGAGGAACAGCGTGAGGCGCTGGCGCAGGCGCGGGAGGGGCTGGAAGAGGCGCGGGCCGATCTGGCCGAGGCGGAAGCGGAACTGGCCCAGGCGCTTGGCGCCGGAGAGGATGTGAAGGCCGAAACCAAGCAGCGCGACCGGGCGCAACGACGACTGGAAACGGCGCAGAAATCGGTGGAGGCCATCGATGCGGCCCTGGCCGCGGCGGGTGTCGCCATCGTTCCCCCCACCCCACCGAAGCCCGGTGAGAAGCCGGGTGTGCCTGACCTGCCCAAGGTCGTCACCAATGGTCCGGTCACCACCGAAAACCTGTCGGACATGCTGGTCCGGAATTTCGATGAGGATCTGAATATTAATATCGGCAATCCGGAGCTTGAGGCCAAGATCAAGAAGAAGCTGAAGAATCCGGAACTGCTGCTCTATAAGATGCAGAACACGGCCTATAAATTCTCCTGGCTGCTGATCCCCATCTCGCTGCCGTTCCTGTGGCTGCTGTTCTTCTGGAAGCGCGGCGTGGCCATGTATGACCATGCCATTTTCTCGCTCTATTCCCTGTCCTTCATGTCGCTGCTGTTCATCGTGATCTCATTGGTGATCAAGTTCCTGCCGACCTGGGAAGGGACGATTGCGTCACTGATCCTGCTGGCGCCACCGGTGCACATGTTCTTTCAGCTGCGCGGCACCTATCGCCTGTCCAACTTTGGGGCGCTGTGGCGCACGGTGGCGCTGCTGTTCATCACGCTCACGACGAGCATCATGTTCGTGGTGTTCATCGTGTCGATGGGGGTGGCGGGGTAGTGC
>JAEMSB010000182.1 GCA_016463045.1 Niveispirillum sp. | reverse complement strand
GTGTAGAGGCGGGCGATCATCTCGCCCTTTTCCAAGGCGCTCAAGGCACGGCCACGGTCGCGTTCCTCCCGTTCCACCCGGCTGATCATGGCGGCCAGCAGATAGGCATCCACCACAGGCTCCGGCTCCCCAATCTGATGAGGACGAAGGGAGGGGGCAGAAGCGGCAGCGGTCGGCAAAGAGATGATGGTCGGGTTCATGGAGGCCGCATCCTGGCCGGGGACCAGCATCTCCCCCTCCCCGGTCAGCAGCCAGTTCAGGTTCACACCCCGGCGCGCCAGTTCCAGCAGCCATTCCACCTTGGGCGGACCGGCATCCCCCTCATAGGCGCTGTAGGTGGAACTGGGCAGGCCCAGATGCGCGGCCATGTCGGACCGGCGGGCAAAGCCAAGGCGATGGCGCAGAAGCCGCAGTCGTGCAGCGATACTGTTCGTCATAACCGCTCCCCGGTCAGGTATCCGATTCGGCGATCGTTGACAGCGATTAATTCAGCAACCGAAAGATGTTTACGCAAATGCGTGTGATGGCGCCAGGGTGTGCTGCACATGCTGGTGCATGCGCGTGAAGACGCCAACCTTCCATTAACCATTGCGCCCGAGAACACGCGCGCTGGCAACGGATTGTCGTTAAATTCCCGTTTTTCGATGCGTAAACTCGTTTTCAAGAGAAAAGCCCTTTGAGGGATGAAAGAGAAATTCAGAAAATGAAACAAGAGAGCCGTATTTTCGCAAATCCAACTCCCGATCGCAGCTAATGCGGTCCAGGAATGGAGATAGGTGCGAAAATACATTCCGGACACCGAAGGCCGATCTCGTCCTGTCTTCTGTTGTGAAACTGCAAAGTGTGTGATGTGCCTGCGGGTCCTAGTCTCCATCAGTCGAATGCTGTTGATGGTGACTGACTTTGTACCCGTTTGTCAAAGTCGGTTGTATCCGATCTTGGCGACACCGGTGAAGTCATATGACTATAGGCGACGGAGTGCGATCTCTATTCTTTCTTTGATTGCACGTCCAGACATGACCTATTTCGTCAGCAATCTGCTCTCCAAGCCCCTGTTCTGGACAAGTTAAGAGAGGCCCTGCGCCCATCTGCAACATTGTCGGGAGCAAAGCAGATAGAGCAAAACTGTTATGTTTCCGTTACCCTGGCGA
Source organism: Niveispirillum sp. (assembly GCA_016463045.1). Lineage (GTDB taxonomy): Bacteria > Pseudomonadota > Alphaproteobacteria > Azospirillales > Azospirillaceae > Niveispirillum. The sequence goes on along the minus strand of JAEMSB010000182.1, from coordinate 7,108 downwards.
AGTGTCCAGCCTTGCCTCACCTGTTCTTTGGCATAGGAGCGGGTTTACATGCATTGAGCTGGCAAGACGCACGATCATCCGCGCCGGACCGGTCAATAGGCACGACAACAGTGGGGATGAGCAACGACACGACACTTTCCTGACCGGTCACCGGACAGGCGCTTCGGCGGGAGCACAGGACGAACAATAGCAGCGCGACGGGACCTACCGCCCGACGCGGGCGACCATCGATTCGTCCATCTCGTCGTTGGACGGTGCGGGACGCGGCGCAGAGCCACGGGCCACATGGTTCGCGGGGAACCGAAAACGGAAGACCGTGCCCAGGCCAAGCTTGCTGTCCACCGACACAGCGGCACCGTGCAGTTCAGCCAGGGCCCGTGCAATGGAAAGGCCCAGACCCGTCCCGTTCTGGTGATCCTGCACCCGCCCCACCTGTTCGAACGGACGCCAGATGCGCTCCAGATCGCCTTCGGGAATGCCCATGCCGGTATCAGCCACGGACAGGACCAGCCGCCCGTCATGGCGGTCCAATTCAGCGACCAGGCGGATATCCCCGCCATGGGGCGTGAACTTCACGGCATTGCCGACAATGTTCAGCAGCAATTGCCGCAGCGCCCGTTCATCGGCCAGCAGCAGCAGCGGCTCACCTGCTGGCAGTTCCACCTCAATGGACAGGTTCTTATCCCGTGACAAACCGCGGGCGATCCGCTGAATCTGCCGCAATTCCCCTTCCAGAGGGATCCAGCAGGGTTCCAGCGTCAGACGCCCCGCCTCGATCTTTGACAGGTGCAGCATGTCGTTGATGACAGACAGCAGATGGTTGGCCGCCACCATGATGTCGCCCGCATATTCCGCATGACGCGGGTCGGGCGGCACCCCGTCACGGTCGCCGCTGGCGATCATCCCGGCGAAACCCAGAATGGCATTCAGGGGCGTGCGCAACTCATGGCTCATGGTCGCGATGAAAGCGGATTTTGTCCGGGATGCGGCTTCCGCGGCCAGACGCGCCGCCTCTGCGGCGGCGGCCTTGGCCTGCGCCGTCACGTCCACGACCGTCGCCTGGATGGCATATTGCCCGTCCCAGACGATGCGCCGGGCCAGTACATCGACATGGATCAGCGAGCCGTCACAGCAGATATTGGGGGTGGACCGGATGATGGGCAGCTTGCCCCCGGCCAGCAGAATGGACCAGGCGCGATTGGCCTGCTCCCGCCCCGGTTCCGGAATGATGCGGTCCAACTCCATCGACAGCACATCCAGCACCGACGAATAGCCCAGCATCTGGGCATAGGCGGTGTTACAGAACAGGATACGCCCGCCCGAATGCACGACAATACCCTGGACCGAGCCTTCGACCATGTCGCGCAGGCGCTGTTCATTGGCACGCATCGCTTGTTCGATATCGCGCGCCTCCGTCACGTCGCGCGCCTCCACCATCAGGCGGATAGCGCCGTCGGCACCGGGATCAATGGGCGTGACCGACAGGTCAAAGACCAGAGGGGCACCCGTTTCCGGCCCCGTGGCCGCATCGAAACGGATGGTGGCACCCCTGCCGGCCGCCTGTACCGCCGATACCAGCCGTTCACGCACCCCCAATGAACCGCGCCACCAGGGCGTGTCCCACAGGGCCAGACCCAGAACCTGTTCTGCCGCCAGATCGCCTACGCGCAGGGCGGCACGGTTGGCCGCACGAACGGTTCCGTCCGCGTCCAGAAGGACCAACACCTGCGAGGTGCTGTTGAAATAGGAAAGGAACAGACGGTCCGCCCCCGCCGCCCCCAGGGCCGGCAAATCAAGCGCGGTCGAATCCAACGCGACCATCAGGCAACCCCATACGATGCCTGATCGCGTCCCACCGACGCTGGGGCATCCGTTTTGGAAAAATGGGAACGGGCTGGCGCCTTTTTATGCGCCGCGCCCGGTTGCCCCTTTCTGAGGCAAAAACAAAGGCCCGGCAACAGATTGTTACCGGGCCTTGGCAGAAAACGTCACTTTTGATGAAGCGGCCGGATCATTGGGCCTGCGCATCACCATGGCCGTTGATGCGCATCGCCAATGCCGCCTGCAAGAACTTGTCGAGATCACCGTTCAGCACACCGGCGCTGTCGGAGGTTTCGACATTGGTCCGCAGGTCCTTCACCATCTGATAGGGCTGCAGCACGTAGGAGCGGATCTGGTGGCCCCAGCCGATATCGGTCTTGGTAGCTTCCAGGGCGTTGGCCGCTTCCTCGCGCTTGCGCAGTTCCATCTCATAGATGCGGGCGCGCAGCATGTCCCAGGCCTTGGCCCGGTTCTTGTGCTGGCTGCGTTCCTGCTGGCACGACACCACGATCCCGGTGGGGATATGGGTGAAGCGCACCGCCGAGTCGGTCTTGTTCACGTGCTGCCCACCGGCACCCGACGCGCGGAACGTATCGACCTTCACATCCTTCTCATTGATCTCGACATTGATCTTGTCGTCGATGACGGGCGTCACGGAGACGGAGGAAAAGGAGGTGTGGCGGCGGGCCTGGCTGTCGAACGGGCTGATGCGGACCAGGCGATGCACGCCCGTCTCCGACTTCAGCCAGCCATAGGCATTGTGGCCCTTGACCTGGATGGTGGCGGACTTGATGCCGGCCTCTTCACCATTGGTCTCGTCCAGCAGCTCGACCTTGTAATTGTGCTGTTCGGCCCAGCGGGAATACATGCGGAACAGGATCAGGGCCCAGTCCTGGGCCTCTGTGCCGCCGGCACCGGCATTCACTTCCAGATAGGCGTCGTTGGCGTCAGCCTCACCGGAAAGCAGGCTTTCCAGCTCCATGGTGGCCGCACGGTCCTTCAGCGACAGAACGGCGGCTTCGGCTTCGGCGATCATGTCCTGATCGCCTTCCATCTCGGCCATTTCCAGAAGTTCCAGATTGTCCTTCAGGTCGCGCTCCAGCTGCCGCGTGCCATTCAGCGACGCTTCCAACTGGTTCTTTTCGCGCAGGAGCTTCTGGGCCCGGTCGCTGTCATTCCACAGGTTCGGGTCTTCGGTAAGGGCGGTTAGTTCGTCGAGGCGGAAAAGGGATTTCTCCCAGTCAAAGATGCCTCCTCAGCAGGACCAGAGACTGTTCAACAGCCTCCGTCACCGCCTGGATTTCAGCGCGCATGTGCGTGCTCCCGATCTCAAGGGCGGGCCGGCCCCGAAAAGGTCCGGGGGCGGCCACGTTGGAAAGGGGCTTATGTACCCCCGGACAGGGCCCGAGGCCAAGTCCCTTCCCAACATGGCCGCCCCCGGTTTCAAGGGACGGACGCAGCCGAACCCGATCAGAACCGGTAGCCGACACCGACGCCGAAGATCCACGGATCAATATCGACCTTGGCATTGACCGGGCTGGCAAGGCCGGCATTCACCTTCACATCCGTATCCAGCCAGATCTTCTTCACATCGAAATTCAGCGACCATTTGTCGTTGAGTTCGATATCGACACCAGCCTGTGCCGCCAGACCGAAGGCATTGTCATAGGAGATACCCTTGGCGGCACCCGGATCGTCGCCATAGAAAATCGTGTAGTTCACACCGGCACCGACATAGGGGCTGATCTTGCCCTTCGGATTGAAATGATATTGCAGGGTCAGGGTCGGCGGCAGCAGCCAGACATCGCCCAGATCAACCGAGGCGCCCAGCGGCGAGCCCTTGGCCGCCACATTATGGTGCGTCGTGCCCAGGATCAGTTCGGCGGCCAGATTGTCGGTGAAGAAGTAGCTGAAATCCAGTTCCGGCACGGTGGAGCTGTCCACCGCTGCCTTGCCGGCGATGGCGGTCGTGCCCAACTTCAGGCTGCTGCTTTCATCCGGCTGCACATAGATGACGCGGCCACGGACCAGCAGGTCGCCGGCGGCCTTTTCGGCATGGGCCGGCATGACAGCGGCACCCATCGTCAACGCGGCGGCCAGCGCCGGAACAGCGAATTTCTTCATGGATAAGGCTCCTGTATCGTGTGCCGGGCGAATATTTCCGCCGCCGGCCGGACGCTGTTTTCAGTCGTCGCTTACAGGTTTTCTTATAGAAGCCCGATGTGATCATTTCCCTGATTTGGATCAATTCAAATAAATCATCGGTATTCTTTTGATGAATGGCTGACGTGCCATATTCGCGATCATTCCGCCGCGGTGCGAATGCGCGGCAAACGGGCCTGTGCGTCGGCCAGGATGGCATCCATGGCGGCAAGGGCCGTATTGACCGGCTGGCCCGGACGCAGCAGGCCCAGACAATCGCGCAGGGCTTGTGCATCAGCGGGGAAACCGACAGCGTCCAGCCCATCGGCCATGCGCAGCGCCAGACGCCGCACCGCCGCGACATCAATGGCGTCATCATCACCGGCGGGGCGCAGGCTGCGGCGGGCATCGGCCACATTCTGTGCCGCCAGCAGCAGCAGCCCATCCACCGCCGGCCCGCCAAGCCGCCCGCGCAGCGCGCCCATCGGCCCGGTATCGGTCGGCCGCATCTGGGTAACCTGCACCGGTTCCGCGCCGGCCAGGGCCACGGCACCCACGCCGTCGGGCGGAATGATGCGGGCCAGGGTGGATAGAAGTTCCTCCAGCTTGATGGGCTTGGCGATGAAGCCCTGCATGCCCACGGCCCGGCTGCGCGACACGGTTTCGGGCAGGACATTGGCCGTCAGGGCGACGACGGGCACCGACGCCATTGGCCCGCCGCCTTGGCGCAGCTTGGCCGTGGTTTCAAACCCGTCCATGCCCGGCATGCCAATATCCATCAGCACCAGCTTCACCCGCTGCGTGGCGAGCGTGGCTAGCGCCGTCTCCCCATCCTCTGCTGTGATCACCTGCACACCCTGCCGGGTCAGCAGTTGTGTCGCCACGAACTGGTTGACGGCATCATCCTCCACCAGCAGCACCTGTGGACGGCTGGTCCAGTAGGGCAGCAGGCGGGCCGCAGCACCCGGTGCCTGGGCCGGGGCGGCGGCCAGTGGCATGGGCAGGTCAAGGGTGAAGACGGTGCCATGGCCGGGTGCGCTGTCCACCTGGATGGTGCCGCCCATCATGCCGACCAGCCGCTTGGAAATGGCTAGGCCCAGGCCGACCCCGCCGAAACGGCGGCTGTCCCCGGCTTCGGCCTGATAGAAGGCGTCGAAGACATGCGGCAGCTTGGCGGCGGGAATGCCGATGCCGGTATCGGCCACCGTGATCCGCACCAGGGCGGCACCCGGCGTGGCGCTGGCATGGCCCACGGCGGGCGGCTGTCGCGCGGCCACCACCTTGATGCCGCCGCGTTCGGTGAATTTGATGGCATTGCCGATCAGGTTCAGCAGGATCTGACGCAGGCGGGCCGCATCCATGCTGACATGCCGGGGAACATCGGCGCCGATGGTCAGTTCCAGCGACAGCCCGCCCGCCGCCGCACGCCCCGCCATCAGGTCGATGGCGTCGTGCAGACGCTGGTGCAGGTCCATGGGGGCCGACAGCAGCGACAGGTGACCCGCCTCGATCCGCGTGATGTCCAGCAGATCATCCAGCAGCGCCAGCATGGACTGTCCCGCCTTGTCCATCACCTCCAGCACCTTGCCCTGGGGGGAGGCGGGGTCGTGCTGTCCCTGGCCGTTCAGGATTTCCAGGCCCCCCATCACGGCATTGATGGGGGTCCGGATCTCATGGCTGACGGCAGCCAGGAAGACGGATTTGGCGCGGTTGGCGGCATCCGCCGTCTGCGCGGCCTGATCGCGTTCGCGCGCCACACGGGCATTCTCCGCCGCTTCTGCCTCCAGCCGCCGTTGCAGGAAATCGTTGGTCAGGGCCATGACCGCCATGCAACCGGCCACCAGCCCCACGGTCGCCAGCAGGAAATTGAGGGCCGCCGCCGGGCTGGGGGAAAAGAATCCCCCCTCGTCCTGCCGCCAGACGATATCGATGATGCGGATCAGCATCACCAGGGCCATCCCCGCGAATACGGTGGTGATCACCACCCACAGGCGGGGCGCCACTGTGCGCCCTTGCCGCCAGCTTTCATAGGCGATGGCGATCTTGATCCCGATCAGCCAGATCGAGCCCGCGATGGAGCGCAGGATGATGTCGTTCCGGTGCAGCACATCATAGAGCAGTACCGCCGTCAGGATGGCCAGGGTGGCGACCGGCACGGTCCAGCGCAGGGGCCGACCCGCAAAACGCCGGATGCCCAGCAGCAGCAGGATATGCGCCCATCCCACCCCCAGATTGCCCAGCAGCACCGACAGCCAGAGCGGGATGTAATCGCGCGTGGCAAGGATGGCGACGCCCGTCGCGCCCAGCACGACACCGCCGGTCAGAAAGCCAAGACCGGGAATGGCCCGCTGCCGCCACCAATAGATACAGAGCGAGACACCAAGACCGGACGCCACCGCCGCGAAGGTGACCAGCAGGGTCAGTTGGTCAAGCTGGCGCAGCACTTCCATCGCGGCTCACCCCCGGCCTGCACATTTCCCCCTTATCAACCATGGAAGGCGGGGATTGTCACGTCGCGTCGTTGAGACCGGCAAGCACGTCGCACAGGTTCACCAGCATACCGGCGGTCGCCCCCCAGATGTAGCGGTCGCCATAGGGGAAGGCCCAGAAATGCCGCTGTGCTCCCATGAACTCCCGGCTTTCCCGCACCCGGCTGGCGGGGTTCAGGATGAAGGTCAGCGGCACCTCGAAAATGGCGTCAACTTCGTTGGGGTCCGGTGTCAAGGTGAAGGGCGGGCGGACATGCGCCACCACCGGCACCACCCGGAATCCGGTGCGGGTGATATAGGTGTCGAGCCGGCCCAGAACCCGCACATGGCTGCGCGGTAGGCCGATCTCTTCCTCAGTCTCCCGCAGGGCGGTGGCGATGGGGTCGATATCGTGCGGTTCCACCCCGCCGCCGGGAAAGCTGATCTGACCGGCATGGGCCGCCAGATGGGCCGTGCGCTGGGTCAGCAGCAGGGTCGGCCCTTCCACCCGGTCGACCAGCGGTACCAGGACGGCGGCATCACGCAGGGTCGGGGCGGTCGGCAGGCCGGGATTGCCGTCCAGGTCGCCACGCCCGCCCGTCGGCGGTTCCATCCGCGCGAACAGGTCGTGTATGCCCCGCATTAAGGGGCTGGCCGCCATCAGTTCTGTTTCAACC
>JAEMSB010000675.1 GCA_016463045.1 Niveispirillum sp. | reverse complement strand
CCTACCCCCCGTACAATATCGAAAAGCTGGGCGACGATAACTACCGCATCACGATGGCGGTTGCCGGTTTCGGCCTGGGTGATCTGGAGATCACCGCCCACCCCAACCTGCTGATCGTGCAGGGCAAGGCCAAGGAACAGCAGGCCGGCACCTTCCTGCATCGCGGCATCGCCGGTCGTGCCTTCGAACGCCGGTTCCAGTTGGCCGACCATATCCGCGTGAACAATGCCGCGCTGGAAAACGGCCTGCTGCATATCGAGCTGGTGCGTGAGGTGCCGGAGGCCATGAAGCCCCGCACCATTCAGATCAACAATCTGACGCCCGCTGCCTTGCCGGCGACCACGACGGCGGTTGCCGCCTGATTTCAGGACTGACAGCAGCACCAAATAAAAAGAGGGCCGCTACGTTGGCGGCCCTCTATTTTTTACCCGTTTCCCTGAAGCCCCACCCGTTCAACTCTGCCGAACGAGCAAGGCGACCCTATGTGCGCGGGGCGGCCCGGTCAACCGGGCTTGTCGGCATGACAACGATAACCGTAAAGAAATCGTCATCATTGTTGCCGAATTAACGCACCCCTTGTCCTATCCTTTCGCATAGCCAGCGGATTTCAGCGCGTCGCCGATCTCCCCCAGAATGGCGGGATCATCGATGGTGGCCGGCATCTTCCAGGTCTCGCTGTCGGCGATCTTCTGCATGGTGCCACGCAGGATCTTGCCCGACCGCGTCTTGGGCAACCGCTCCACCACCAGGGCCTGTTTGAAGGCGGCGACGGGGCCGATTTCGTCGCGGACCTTCTTCACCACTTCCTTGATGATGTCGGCATGGGGTCGGTCCACACCACGCTTCAACACGACAAAGCCCAGCGGCAATTGACCTTTCAGGTCATCGGCCACGCCGATCACCGCGCACTCCGCCACGTCCGGATGGCCGGACAGCACCTCCTCCATCGCTCCTGTCGAGAGGCGATGGCCCGCGACATTGATGATGTCATCGGTGCGGGCCATGACATAGATATACCCGTCATCATCGATGAAGCCGGCATCGGACGTCTGGTAATAGCCGGGGAAGTCGGCCAGATAGCTTTTGAAGAAGCGATCCCGCGCATTCCACAGGGTTGGCAGCGTGCCCGGCGGCAGGGGCAGTTTAGCTACGATGGCGCCGATATCGCCCCGCTTCACCTCCGTCCCGTCCGGTGCCAGCACACGGATGTCCCAACCGGGCAGCGGGACAGCGGTGCTGCCATATTTCACCTTCATCAGGTCGATACCCAGCGGATTGCCCGCCACCGGCCAGCCGGTTTCCGTCTGCCACCAATGATCGATGACCGGCACCTTCAGATGGGTTTCGGCCCAGTTCAGCGTATCCGGGTCCGACCGTTCACCGGCCAGGAACAAGGCGCGCAGGCAGGACATGTCATACTGGCCCAGCAACTCGCCGTTCGGGTCCTCCCGTTTGATGGCACGGAAGGCGGTGGGGGCCGTGAATTGCACCGCCACCTTATGCTCCGATATCACCCGCCAGAAGGCCCCGGCATCGGGCGTGCCGACGGGCTTTCCTTCGTAAACCAGTGTGGTGCAGCCATGCAGCAGCGGGCCATAGACAATATAGCTGTGCCCGACGACCCAGCCCACATCACTGGCGGCCCAGAATACCTCCCCCGGCTTCACACCATAGAAATGCTCCATGGTCCATTTCAGGGCGACGGCGTAACCGCCGGTATCCCGCACCACCCCCTTGGGCTGCCCCGTCGTGCCGGAGGTATAAAGCACATAAAGCGGGTCCGTCGCCTCCACCGCCACACAGGCCGCCGGCTCGGCAGTGGCGGCAGCTTCATCCCAATTGATGTCACGCCCTGGGATCAGGCTGGCCAGTGCCTGCGGACGCTGGAAGATCACGCAATGGTCGGGCTTGTGGCTGGCCTGGTCGATGGCGGCGTCCAGCATTGGCTTATAGGCCAGGACCTTCGTCCCCTCGATCCCGCAGGAAGCGGACAGGATGGCCTTGGGCGTGGCATCATTGATGCGCGTCGCCAGTTCATGCGGGGCAAAGCCGCCAAACACCACCGAATGCACCGCCCCGATGCGAGCGCAGGCCAGCATGCCCACCACCGCCTCCGGGATCATGGGCATATAGATGATGACGCGGTCACCCTTGCCCACGCCCAGGTCGCGCAGCACACCGGCAAAGCGCGCCACCTTGTCCAGCAGCTGGGCATAGGTCAGGGTCTGCTTCACGCCCGTAACGGGGCTGTCATAGATCAGGGC
>JAEMSB010000181.1:2146-8288 GCA_016463045.1 Niveispirillum sp. | reverse complement strand
GGGGGCGTGATCAGGATGGCGGGGGCAGCGGCCACAGCAGGGGCGGCAAAGGCACGGCCGGGCCGGCCCCGCAAGGCCCCTGCCCCGCCGCCGCCCTGGGTCGATGCATTTCTGGACATGATGGTGGCCGAGCGCGCCGCCAGCGCTAACACGCGCGATGCCTATCGCCGCGACCTGACGGATGTGGCGTCGTTCCTGACACAGGCCAAGCGGCCCGGCCTGGATCAGGCCAGCAGCGATGACCTGCGGGCCTATCTGGAGCATCTGGCCGCCGCCCGCATCAGGCAAGCATCAGCGGCCAAGACCGTGGCCCGCCGCCTGTCGGCCCTGCGCCAATATTACAAATTCCTGGTGTCGGAAGGGCACCGGGCCGAAGACCCGGCCAGCGTTCTGGACACGCCCAAACAGGGCCGGTCCCTGCCCAAGATCCTGTCGGAAAGTGATGTCGCCGCCATGCTGGCCGAGGCGGCAAGGCTGGGCGCGCCGGAGGGGCGGCGGCTGAATGCCCTGCTGGAGGTGCTGTACGCCACGGGCCTGCGCGTGTCGGAACTGGTGGGCCTGCCAATGAATGCCCTGACCCGTGATGCCCGCGCCCTGATCGTGCGGGGCAAGGGCGGCAAGGAACGGCTGGTGCCCCTGTCGGCCCCCGCCCGCGATGCCATCTCAGCGTACCTGCCCGACCGGCCCTATTTCATGACCAAGGGGCGGGAGGGCAAGCAGCAGGCCTATCTCTTCCCCTCGCGCGCCACCGCCGGCGTCCTGACGCGGCAGCGGTTCGGGCAGTTGCTGAAGGATCTGGCCATCCGCGCCGGGCTGGACCCCGCCAAGGTCAGCCCCCATGTCCTGCGCCACTGCTTTGCCACCCACCTGCTGGACCATGGGGCCGATCTGCGCTCGGTGCAGAAGATGCTGGGCCATGCCGATATCGGCACGACCCAGATTTATACGCATGTCGCAGGTGAGCGGCTGAAACAGACGGTGGAGAGGCACCATCCGTTGTCGGGCAAAAGAAAGGCCAAAGCATGATCCGTCTGACGGCCGCATTGGCCCTGACCTTTGTCCTCGCCCTACCCGCCATGGCCCAGGAAGTGGTCCTGGTCCGCCACGCGGAGAAATCGACCGAGGCCGATCCCGGCCTGACCCCGGCGGGGCAGGCCCGCGCCCAGACCCTGGCCGACATGCTGCGTGCCACCCCGCCCACCCTGATCCTGACCAGCCACGCCCGCCGCACACGTGACACCGCCGCCCCCACGGCGGCGGCCCTGGGCGTGACGCCAGAAGTGGTGCCCATCCCGCCCGGCGATATCCCGACGCATGTCAAGCAACTAGCCGAAAAGCTGGGCACCCTGAAACCCGGTCAGGTGGCCCTGGTGGTCGGCCATTCCAACACGGTCACGCCCCTGATCGCCGCCATGGGTGGGCCCACTCTGCCCAACCTGCCCGAATGCGCGTTTAGCCGGCTGTATCGGTGGAACGTGGCGGAGAAGACTCTGCGGATCGAGCGGTATGGGGTGGAGAACGACTGCCCATTGATCGAGTAGTCATGGCGCGGATTAACGAGGCCTAATCCGCGCCACGAACAGCCAACAAAAAAGCCCGCCTCGTTGGAGGCGGGCTTTTTCATTCTCAGGCGGGGTCCGCCGTCGTGATCTTCGGCTTGGGCAGGTCCAGCTTGATATGCAGTTCCTTCAGCCGGTCCGGCGTGGTGGCGTTGGGGGCCTGCATCAGCAGGTCTTCGGCGCGCTGGTTCAGCGGGAAGACGATGACCTCGCGGATGTTCGGCTCGTCGGCCAGCAGCATGACCATGCGGTCGATACCGGGGGCCGAACCGCCGTGCGGCGGGGCGCCCAGCTTGAAGGCCGACAGCATGCCGCCGAACTTGGCTTCCAGAACCTCCGGCGGGTAACCGGCGATCTCGAACGCCTTGTACATGATCTCCGGCTTGTGGTTCCGGATCGCGCCCGAGGACAGTTCAACACCGTTACAGACGATGTCGTACTGATAGGCGTTGATGGTCAGCGGATCCTGGTTCAGCAGCGCGTCCAGCCCACCCTGCGGCATGGAGAACGGGTTGTGGCTGAAATCGATCTTCTTGCGCTCTTCGTCATATTCGAACATCGGGAAATCGACGATCCAGCAGAACTTGTAGGTGTCCTTCTCGATCAGGTCCAATTCCTCACCGATCTTGGTGCGGGCCAGACCGGCCAGCTTGGCGGCGGGGCCAACCTGATCGCAGACGAAGAAGACGGCATCGCCATCCTTCAGACCGACCAGCTCACGCAGGGCCGCCTGGGCGGCTTCCGGCACGAACTTGGCGATGGGGCCCTTGCCGCCCGCTGCTTCGAACAGGATATAGCCCAGGCCGGGCGCGCCCAGGCCACGGGCCCAGTCGTTCAGCTTGTCGAAGAAGCTGCGTGGACGGTCGCTGACCGAGGGCGCGCGGATGGCGCGGACGACGCCGCCCTTCTCGATCACGCCCTTGAAGGCCTTGAACTCCACATCGTCGCGCTTGAATACTTCCGTCACGTCGGTGATCAGCAGCGGGTTGCGCAGGTCCGGCTTGTCATTGCCGTATTTCAGCATGGATTCAGCGTACGGAATGCGCACGAACGGGTACGGGGACACGGCCCGCTTGGTGCCCGTGAAGCCGCTGAATTCCTCAAAAATGCCGTGGATCACCGGCTCGATGGCGGCGAACACGTCTTCCTGGGTGACGAAGCTCATCTCGAAATCGAGCTGGTAGAACTCACCCGGCGAACGGTCGGCGCGGCTGTCTTCGTCACGGAAGCAGGGGGCGATCTGGAAATAGCGATCAAAGCCCGACACCATCAGCAGCTGCTTGAACTGCTGCGGCGCCTGCGGCAGGGCGTAGAACTTGCCGGGATGGTTACGGCTCGGCACCAGGAAGTCGCGCGCACCCTCCGGGCTGCTGGCCGTCAGGATCGGGGTCTGGAACTCCACGAACCCCTGCTCGATCATGCGGCGGCGGGCCGACGCGATGACGTTGGAGCGCAGCAGGATGTTCTTCTGCATCTTCTCGCGGCGCAGGTCCAGGAAGCGGTAACGCAGGCGCAGTTCCTCGCCGGCATCCTGCTCGCTATTGACCTGCAACGGCAGCGGGTCGGCAGCAGACTGCACCGACACATCGCGCACCACCACCTCGATATGGCCGGTGGGCAGGTTCTCGTTCACCGTCTCGCCGGTACGGGCCACCACTTCACCGGTGATGGTCACCACCGATTCCAGGCGCAGACCTTCCAGCACCTTGAAATGCGGGGAGGAGGTGTCGACGACCAGCTGCGTGATGCCGAAATGGTCGCGCAGATCGACGAACAGCAACTGCCCATGGTCGCGCTTGCGGTTGATCCAGCCGGACAGGCGGACGGTCTGACCGGCATGGTCCAGGCGGAGTTGGCCACAATTATGCGAGCGATAGGCGTGCATGGCGGATCGATCCCAGATGCGAACAGGCAACAGAAAGGGGACACCGGCGGCAAAGCCTCCGGCACTTGTCGCGCACACCACACCGGACGGGCATGGCTTGTCAAGGCCGGCAAGCGCGGGACAGCCCCGGCATTGCCGGGATTTAGGCCCGGAAAACGGGTATGTGCATGCCGGCCTGACGGATATCCGCATTCGACAGCGGCGATGGCCTGTTGTATCACATCCGGCCATGAGCTTGATCACCACCACAGACGCCCTGTCCGCCTTCATCGCCCGTATCCGTGACGCCGAGTACGTCACCGTCGATACGGAATTCATGCGGGAAAAAACCTACTGGCCCGAGCTGTGCCTGGTTCAGGTAGCTGGCCCGGATGAGGCCGCCGCCATCGACCCGCTGGCCCCCGGCATCGACCTGTCGCCGCTGTATGAGCTGCTGGCCGACCCGAAGGTGCTGAAGGTGTTTCATGCGGCCCGCCAGGACCTGGAAATCTTCGTCAATCTGACGGGTCAGGTGCCGGCCCCGCTGTTCGACACGCAGGTTGCGGCCATGGTCTGCGGCTTTGGCGACTCGGTCGGGTATGAGACGCTGATCACCAAGCTGACGCCGGCGCGGATCGACAAATCCAGCCGTTTCACCGACTGGTCGCACCGGCCCCTGACCGACCGGCAGCTGCATTACGCGCTGTCGGACGTCACGCATCTGCGCCCGGCCTATGAGAAGATCCGCGCCAAGCTGACCCGCACGGGGCGCGAAGGCTGGCTGGCCGATGAAATGGCCATCCTGACCGATGCCGCCACATACCGGACGGAGCCGGAGGACGCCTGGAAGCGTCTGAAGGTCCGCACCGAGAAGCCGCGCTTCCTGGCCATCCTGAAAGAGGTCGCCGCCTGGCGGGAGCGGGAGGCGCAGCGCAAGAACCTGCCGCGTAACCGCGTGCTGCGGGATGAGGCGCTGATGGAAATCGCCGCCCACGCGCCCAGCAATATCGATGATCTGGGCCGCACGCGTGGCCTGGGTGCCGGCATGGCGCAGGGCCGTTACGGCACGGAAATCCTGGCCGCCATCAAGACGGCCCAGGCCATCCCCGACAGCGCCCTACCGCGCGCCGAACCGCGCGTGGAACCCGCGCCCGGCATCGCTCCCATCGTGGAGCTGCTGCGCGTGCTGCTGAAAATGGTCTGCGACGATAATGACGTGGCCAGCCGCCTCGTCGCCAACGCCGCCGACCTGGAAGCCATCGCCGGCGACGACAAGGCCGATGTCGATGCCCTGAAAGGCTGGCGCCGCGACCTGTTCGGCGACGCCGCCCTGCGCCTGAAACAGGGCAAGCTGGCCCTGGCCATCGCCGGCAAGAAGGTGAAGATCGTCGATCTCCCGTAAAGGTGATCCACCGTAGGTCAGGTCGAGCCAAAGGCGAGCCCTGACCTACCGATAAGCACCCCAAAAAACAGCCGCCGAGGTTTCCCCCGGCGGCTTTCTTCAGATGCGTATTCCTGTCGGAACCGTCAACCGTCGCTGGATCAGCCGACGATCTCGGTACCGGCGAAGAAGTAGGCGATCTCGATCTTGGCATTGTCCAGGCTGTCGGAGCCATGGACGGAGTTCGCCTCGATGCTCTCGGCGAAGTCCTTGCGGATCGTGCCGGCGGCGGCATTGGCCGGGTTGGTGGCGCCCATGATCTCGCGATTGCGAGCCACAGCGTTCTCACCTTCCAGAACCTGCACGACCACCGGGCCGGAGATCATGAAGGACACCAGCTCGCCGAAGAACGGACGCTCGCGGTGCACGTCATAGAACTGCTCGGCCTGCTGCTTGGACAGCCAGACGCGCTTCTGGGCAACGATACGCAGGCCGGCTTCTTCGAAGCGGGCGTTGATCTTGCCGGTCAGGTTGCGGCGGGTCGCGTCGGGCTTGACGATCGACAGCGTCCGTTCGACAGCCATGGGTATCTCCATAAGACATAGGCTTGAAACTGCGGCGGCTTATACAGGGGGGCCCGCTCTGCTGCAACGCCGAATCCGGCGGGCCATGTATGCGTCCCGCTTCTGCGGCTCTACGCTTTATGGTAAGGGGCGGTCATCATGCTGCAGATCACCGACCTCACCTATCGCATCGCCGGCCGCCTGTTGCTGGATCAGGCCTCTGTCACCATTCCCGCCGGGCATCGCGTGGCGCTGGTGGGGCGCAACGGCACGGGCAAATCCACCCTGCTGCGCCTGATCGCGGGCGAGGTGCAGGGCGATGCCGGGTCCATCACCCTGCCCACCGGCCTGAAGATGGGCTGGGTGAAACAGGAGGCACCGGGCAGCGAGACGACGCTGATCGATGCCGTGCTGGCCGCCGATACCGAACGCACCGCCTTGCTGGCCGAGGCGGAGACGGCAACCGATCCCCTGCGCATCGCGGAAGTCCACCATCGCCTGTCCGATATCCAGGCCCATTCGGCAGAGGCGCGGGCTGCCCGCATCCTGTCGGGCCTGGGTTTTGATGCCGACGCACAACGCCGTCCCTGTTCGGATTTCTCCGGCGGCTGGCGCATGCGCGTGGCGCTGGCCGGTGTGCTGTTCGCCGAACCCGACCTGCTGCTGCTGGACGAACCGACCAACCATCTGGATCTGCCCGCGACCCTGTGGCTGGAGGAGTATCTCCGCAACTACCCGCACACGATGCTGATCGTGTCCCATGACCGTGGCCTGC
>JAEMSB010000181.1:688-2136 GCA_016463045.1 Niveispirillum sp. | reverse complement strand
GACCAGCATCGTGCATCTGGATCAGTTGAAGCTGACCGCCTATGGCGGCAATTACGATCAGTTCGTGCAGGTCCGCACCATGCGGATGGAGCATGCCAAGGCCCAGGCCGCCAAGCAGGACGCCCAGCGCGCACACCTGCAGGCCTTCGTGGACCGTTTCCGCGCCAAGGCCAGCAAGGCCACCCAGGCGCAGTCGAAACTGAAGGCCATCGAGCGGCTGGGCCCGCGCATCCAGGTCATTGACGACACGCCCGTCAATTTCAACTTCCCCTCGCCCGACGAACTGGCCCCGCCGCTGATCCGGCTGGACGATGTCTCCGTCGGCTATGGTGACCGGGTGGTGCTGCGCAAGCTGGGCCTGCGCATCGATGCCGATGACCGCATCGCGCTCTTGGGCGCCAACGGCAATGGCAAGTCGACGCTGGTCAAGCTGCTGGCCGGTCGCCTGGGCACCATGGGCGGGGAGATGTTCCGGTCATCCAAGCTGCGTGTCGGCTATTTTGCACAGCATCAGTCAGATGAGCTGAACCTGGGTTGGACCGCGCTGCAGCAGATGCAGTCGGTGATGCCCGCGGGCACGCTGGAGGGGCAGGCGCGTTCCCATCTGGGCCGCTTCGGCTTCACCCAGCCTAAGGCCGATACCAAGATTAGCAGCCTGTCGGGCGGGGAAAAGGCCAAGCTGCTGCTGGCCATGATGACGCGCGACGCGCCGCATATCCTGATGCTGGACGAACCGACCAACCATCTGGACATCGACAGCCGCGAGGCGCTGGTAGAGGCGCTGAACGAGTATGAAGGCGCGGTGATCGTCATCAGCCACGACCCTTATCTGGTGGAACTGACCGCCGACCGCCTGTGGCTGGTCAATGATGGCACCTGTAAGCCGTTCGAGGGCGACCTGGACGACTACAAGCGCCTGCTGCTGGAGAAAAGCCGGGCGGAACGGGCGGCAGCCGCCGGTGTGGGCGGGGGTACTGCCGCCGACAAGTCCGGCGGGCGCGATGCGCGCAAGGACGAACGCCGCGCCGCGGCAGAGTTGCGTCAGCAGCTGGCCCCGCTGCGCCGGCAGATCGAGGCGCTTGAAAAGAAGATGGCCACCCTGACCAAGCGCAAGACGGAGCTGGAGGCCAAACTGGCCGATCCCAAGCTTTATGAAGGCCCGTCGGACAAGGTGTCGAAGTTGCAGATTGAGCTGGGTTCCGTCACCAATGACCTGGAAGGCGTGGAAATGG
This sequence comes from Niveispirillum sp., assembly GCA_016463045.1. Lineage (GTDB taxonomy): Bacteria > Pseudomonadota > Alphaproteobacteria > Azospirillales > Azospirillaceae > Niveispirillum. Next base: position 904 of record JAEMSB010000181.1, on the reverse strand, counting down.
AATGGCTGGACCTGTCCGAACAGATGGAAACGGCGCTGGCGGCGGGCGCGCCCTAAGCCCACATACAGTGAGGTGCGGCGAGACATCCCAGGCTTGTCACGGGGCGGTCGTTGCATTGCGGCAATGGGCATGCCATGTCTGATGCCGGTATCACCGTCAGGTTGACAGAATGATCCATCGCCACGCCACGGTCCGCACGCATCAAGACGCCAGCGC
>JAEMSB010000181.1:0-678 GCA_016463045.1 Niveispirillum sp. | reverse complement strand
CTGTTCTTCAAGCGCTGGCTGGCCAATCCGCTGAGCATGGCGTCCATCACCCCATCCGCCCCGTCCCTGTCGCGCCTGATGGCCGAACAGATCACGCGTGGGCCGGAGGAGGTGGTGGTGGAATTTGGTGGCGGCACCGGATCGGTGACCCGCGCCATCCTGGAAGCGGGTGTGCCCGCCGACAAGCTTTACACCGTCGAGCGCGACCCCGAGCTGGCGGATTATCTGCGCCGGCATTATCCCGGTATCCATGTGCTGGAAGGCGACGTGGCCGATATCCGCACCATGCTGCCCGATGAGGTGAAGGGCAAGGTGGGCACGGTCCTGGTCTGCCTGCCCATGATCTTGATCCCGGCAGAGGATCAGGGCCGCATCGTCGACGCCATCTTCGACATCATGCCACCGGGCCGCGCCTTCTATTCCTACACCTATTCCGCCCGCTCGCCCGTGAAGCGCCGGGCGCTGAGCCTGAAAGGCCGCCGCGTCGGTTTCACCATCGCCAATATCCCGCCGGCCAGCGTCTGGCGGTTTTGGCGGGAATAGGCCCCAAAACGCAAAACGGGGTGCCGCTGCCGACACCCCGTTTGCAAACTCAAAGCCTTGAAAGCGCCTTATCAGGCGGCCTTCAGCTTCGACAGCTTTTCGACCGTCGCGTTGACGCGGGCGGTGATCGGCTCG
>JAEMSB010000674.1 GCA_016463045.1 Niveispirillum sp. | reverse complement strand
GGCCAGGAGGGTGGATTTGCCCCCGCCGCTGGGCCCGAACAGGGCCACCTTCTCCCCCCGCCGCAGCGACAGATCGACACCCGACACCAAAATCGCCGCCCCCGGATAGGCAAAGCCCACCCGGTCCAGGCGAAGCACTGACCCGTCCGCGGGCGGCAGTGCCGGCCCCGGCGCCGTTACTTGCCCCTCCAGCAGCCCGGCCATGGCGCGCAACGCGGCCTCGCCGCTGGCGCGGTCATGCCAGACGGCGGACAGTTCCCGCAGCGGTTCGAAAAAGGCCGGTGCCAGCAGCAGGATGAACAGCCCGGCGGACAGGTCCAGCTTTCCACCCCAGGTGCCAAACCCGATCTGTCCCAGCAGATTGAACCCGACATAGATGGCGACCAGCGCGACACCCAGGGCGGAAAACAGCTCCAGCACCGCCGATGACAGGAACGCGATGCGCAGCACCGCCATAGTCCGCCGCTTCACATCGGCGGCCAGGGTGCCGATACGGGCCGCCACCCGCCCCTCGGCCTTCAAGGCGCGGATAGTGGCAAGACCGCGCAGCCGGTCCATCAGCAGGCCGTTCATGCTGCCCACCGCCGCCAGTTGATCCTCGCTGGCCTTCTTGGCACGGATACCGATCAGAGCCATGAATAACGGGATCAGCGGTGCCGCAATCAGCAGGATCAGCGCCGCCGCCCAGGAATGCCAAGCCACCGCCGGCAGGATCACAGCGGGCACCAGCACAAGGCGCCAGCGCAACGGCACATAGCGTTGCAGATAGGGAACCACCGCCTCGGCCTGCTCGGCCAGCAGGCTTGCCACCGTCCCCGATGGGGGCAGACCGGGGTCCAGGGGGGCGCGTTGGGCCAGCGCCGCCACCGCCTGTGTCCGCAGACGCGTGAGTTCGGTCCGCGCGCCCCGGAAGGCCAGCCGCCCACCCCAGGCATCCAGGATGGAGCGCATCACCCCCAGCACGCCAAAGATCAAAGCCAGCGTCACCGCATGGCCCGGCAATGTGTAGCTACCAGCCAGCCAGATGATGGCATCGGCCAGCAACCAGGCCTGTGGCACCCACAGCAAGGCCGCCACGGCCTGGACCATGGCGGCCAGCCGCAATTGTCGATCCGGCCCCGGAACGATCAACCGCAGGCCTCCCCCGGCTTGTCGGCGCAATAAATCTCGTAAAGGGTGGCGATGACCCGCGCCGCCTCATCGCTGGACAGGGCGTAATAGATGGTCTGGCCGTCGCGGCGGGCGCGGACCAGCCCATCCTTGCGCAGCAAGGTAAGCTGCTGTGACACCGCCGTATCGCGCATGCCGATACGCTGTGCCAGATCCCCGACGGACCGTTCCCCCTGGCTCAACTGGCACAGGATCATCAGGCGCGAGCGGTTGCCCAGCGCCTTCATCAGGTCGACGGCGCGGTCTGCGTTGGCTTGCATTTCCGACATTTCCATTTCCCTGGGATAAAAGGGAAAACCGGCCCCGTCAATGGGGGGCCGGCCCGGCAACCGCGTCACCATCGCGCAGCACGATATAGATGGCCGGGATGACCAGCACCGTCAGCACGGTGGACGATGCCAGCCCGAACAGCAGCGATACCGCCAGCCCCTGAAAGATCGGATCGACCAGGATGGTGGCCGCCCCGATCATGGCCGACAGGGCCGTCAGCACGATGGGCTTGAACCGCACGGCCCCCGCCTGAAGCAGCACTTCGCGCAGGCTCAAGCCCTGCCCCGCCCCATGGCGGATGAAATCCACCAAAAGGATGGAGTTGCGCACGATGATGCCGGCCAGCGCGATGAAGCCGATCATGGAGGTGGCGGTAAACGCCGCCCCCAGCAGCCAATGGCCCAGCATGATGCCCAGCATGGTCAGTGGGATCGGCGTCAGGATGACCAGCGGCAGGCGGAAGCTGCGAAACTGCGCCACGACCAGCACATAGATGCCCAGGATGGCGACCCCGAAGGCCCCGCCCATGTCGCGGAAGGTGACATAGGTCACCTCCCATTCCCCATCCCACAGCAAGGTAGGCTGGCTTTCATCCTGCGGCTGTCCGGCCATGCGGATCACGGGCTTGGGCAGGGTGCCCCAATCATGCGCCTCAATGGCGTCGGCCACGGCCCCCATGCCATAGATCGGGGCCTCGTACCGGCCGGCCAGTTCCGCTGTCACCATATCGGCAAAGGCCCCGTCGCGGCGGAACAGAATGGGGGACCCTTCCTCCCGCGTGACCCGCAGCAACTCACGGTAGGCGCGTTCCGCTGCGCGCTCGATGT
>JAEMSB010000673.1 GCA_016463045.1 Niveispirillum sp. | reverse complement strand
GCAGCACGCCCCCCGCCAGCAGGAACCGGTAGGCAACCGACACGGCCGGATGCACCGCCCCCAACTGGAACGTGATGGCGTACCAGGTCGAGCCCCAGATCAGGACGGAACAGAAAAACAGAGCAAGATTGACGGGCATGAAGGCACCGGTGGCGGATATCCAGGCCCCAGCCTATAGACCCGCCGCCCGGTGCGTCCAATCCGATTGTTGTGGGGGTGACAAGTCCAATGGATACGGGCCCCCCGGCACCTCAGCGGAGCATCACCTTATTATTGTCAGCGCGTGCTTCCACGGCCCCGCCATCCAACAGGACATCTACCGACACCGCCGCCGCCGGAGCCTTCAAGGTAACCTTCGCGACCTTGGGCTTCAGGTCCAGCGGTGCCGCGATGGGTGGCAGCGGCGCCTCCGCCATGACCGAGCCATCGGCGGCCAACATCCTGACACGGCCCGTGGGGGCAGGCACCGAACCGATATTATGGACGGTCACATCCACCTTGCCCTTTACCCGCACCACATCACGCGCCGCGATGGCAAGGTCCGGACGCTGGGTCAGATCCTGTTCAGGCCCTGAAAGGACGAAGTCGAATACGCTGGTCCGGCCCGGCGCCAGGGTGACCGAAACCGCCTGACCTTCGCCAAAGGCGATCTTGCGGCTGGCACTGCTATCCGCCTTGTCATCGCCGTCGGCATCAATGCCTTCGGCCAGCGCCCAATCGCCGGTGGCGACATCGGCACCAATGATCCGGGCGGTAACCGGCTTGTCGGACAGATTATGGGCCAAGACACGGAATCCAGTTCGGGTCGGTTCCTTCACCAGGATGGCCACCTTCTCCGCCCCATCCTTGTCATCGAAATCCCATTCGATGCGGTTACCGCGCACGATGGCATTACGATAGAGCGCGACACCGCCCAGACGCTGACGCTGCAATTCCTGGGTCGGCAGCTCGACACGGTCGGTCCACCAGTGATCAGCGGTCATCATCTCCATGCGCAGCGCCGCGAACTGCCGCTGATTGTCGTACTGCTTGACCAGCCAGCCCTTGTCGTCCGTAGCGACCCAGGCCGTGTGGTAGGTGTAGGGGCTGGCATAGCGGTCAGCCTTTGCCTGTTCCAGAACGGCGGCCCGCAGGTCGGTGCGTTTCAGGTCGATGGCCAGATCGCTGCTGACGATTCCGGCCAGCGCCGACAGCCCGCCCTTGCGCAGTACCTGCTCGATGGGCCGAAGATATTTGGCGTCCCCCGTCCAGCGATAGGCCGCCCACATCAACAGATTGGTCTGTTCCGGCCCGGCATTGCCCCGCGTGGCGCCGTCCGGCCAGTTGATTTCCGACGGGAAGGTCCAGGTGCCGTCAGCGGCCTGCTTGCCATGGGCCAGATAGCCATCGGCCAGTTCCAGCAGCAGCTTGCGGGTGGCGGGATCGCCATTGATCTCCACCAGCCGGATGCCGGGATGGAAGATCAGGTACGAATAAGGCTTCGACCACTGCCAGGGCGCTTCCTTGACGATATGCCCGGCCCCGAAATAGTTGGAAACCAGCAGGCGGTTGCCCTTGGGATTAACCGCCGTCAGGTCCGGGAAGTTGGCCGCCGTCTCCATCAGCCGTTCCACCACCTGCGGATCGCCGGGGGTCAGCAGCGACATCTGCGACTGCGCGTTGATCCCTTCCTCATAGACATGCAGTTCATCGGTGACGATGGTGCCCAGGCCGTCTTTCATCATGCCATTGGCATAAACAGCCTCGATCATCTCGGAGAGAGACCTGGTCAGCTTCTCCCGGTCCACGCCCATCAGGGCAAGGCCCGGCCATTGATTGGTCAGGTCGGTGTCATCCGACAGGCCGCCGCCGAATTCACCCTGCACCTGCCGATGGTCGACCCACCAGTTCACGAAGGAGCGGACCTGTGCCAGATAGCGGGTCTGGCCCCAGGCCCAGGCGGGCACACCCGGCGGCGCTGCCTCCAGATCGACGGGCGGCAGCGGCTGCTGCGGGTTCCATTCCGACCAATAGCTATTGCCGACCTTATTGTCGGGATCGATGCGCAGAAGGTCGGTTACATCCTCATAGAATCGTTGGAACAAGCCCAGGTTCCGGCTGCTTTGCCGCTCCTCCACCAGGAAGCCGTAATTGTCCTGGATCTGGCGTTCACGGTCGAACGCATGCTCGGCCTTGGCCTCTGCCTTGGTCTTGAACACCAGCCGCAACGCGGCGCCATCCAGCTTTGCCATCGAAAAGTCTGGCGCAGACGAGGCGATGGTCAGGTAT
>JAEMSB010000672.1 GCA_016463045.1 Niveispirillum sp. | reverse complement strand
AGCCACAGCAGCACGTCGCCCGTGCGCTTGTCAGCGGTAAAGGCCATGCGGTCGATGGCATCAGCGAAGGAGGAGAGGCCCGGCAGCAGCTTGTCAGATGGGTTTTCAGCCAGCCGCACCGCTGACCCCAAGGCGTAAGCGATCAGCACCGCCACAAAGGGCAGTGCCGCCAGCAACAGCCAGCTTGTCCGGTCGGGCTTTCGGTTGATCAGGCGCATGGGGTCACCCACGAGAGCAAGAGAAGCCGTAGGTCAGGTCGAGGCGAAAGCCTCGCCCTGACGATAATGGACTGAAAACCTTATCTGTCAGGGCTCGCCTTCGGCTCGACCTGACCTACGGTGCTGCTTACAGCTTCCCGTCTGCCGCCGCCGCCATATAGGTGTCGGTGAAACGGAGCTTCACGAAGCCCTTGTTCCCATAGGTCACCCCACCCGGAAACTCCATCCCCACGGCTTCCGCCGACGGCGCGCCGTTGCCCAGCAGGCCGTGGTCGAACAGGAAGCCTGCGACCTTCTGCATGGTGGCCTTCGGTTCGGCCCCGCGCACGAAAGCCAGCGCGTCTGCGGGCTTGTAGAACATGCGGGTTGCCTTCAACTGCGCCTCGTACCCGGCCAGATCGGTGCCGGATGCCTTGCCCATGGCGGTGCGGGCGGCCACACCGGCTGGGGTGTCGGCCGACATCAGGGCCATGGTTTCATACCAGATGCCGGCCAGCGCCTTGCCGAAGGCAGGATTGTCCTTCAGGGTGTCGGTATTGGCGACGGTCAAATCGATGATTTCACCGGGGATCTGGCTGCTGTCGAACACCTTCTTCGCACCCGACGTGGCAAGGATTTCGGCGACCAGCGGGTTCCAGGTGACGACCGCCGTCACATCCGCCGTGGACCAGGCGGCGACCATGTCGGCGTCGGAGGTGGAAACGACGCTGACATCTTTCTTTTCCGTCATCTTCACGCTTTCCAGCGCGCGGGTCAGCAGATAATGGCTGACTGAATATTCCACCAGATTGACCTTCTGGCCCTTGATATCGGCCAGCTTATCCTTGCCCTTCAGGATAACGGCGTCATTGCCGTTGGAGAAATCGCCCACGATGACGGCGGTGGTGTCGACGCCACCGGCGGCGGGGATGGACAGGGCGTCCATGTTGGTGACGGTGACGGCGTCAAAGGCACCGGCGGTGTACTGGTTGATGCTTTCAACATAATCGTTGAACTGCACCACCTCGATCTTGATGCCGTACTTGTCGGCCCATTTCTTCACGATGCCCTGTTCGGCAGCGTATTGCCACGGCATCCAGCCGACATAAATGGACCAGGCCAGCTTGAAGTCCTTCTTCGGCGCCGCATAGGCGGGAAGGGAGAGCAGCGAGGCGGCAACCAGGCCGGCGGTCAATTTTCCAAGGAAGCGGCGCGTCTTCATCATCCAACCCCTGTCGTTCCAAACCGGTTTGGGGGTTGGCGGAGACCGTAAGGGGGCGCCAACCCACCTCGATCTCCCGGGCTTTTGTCCCGCCGTGTACCAGATAGGGCCGGTGACCGGCGGTACCTGGCGGCAGCTCTCGGACCAGACATCGTGCTATCCACGACCGGAACCCTAGCCACCTTTAATACGCTGCATAGCAGCAAGGTTCGTGCCAGCCTTAAATCCTCTGAATCGTTGGATAGATCGCCGGCATATGGCGCAGATGCGGGCAACCTGCCCGATTGCAGCGCGCAAAAATTAGGCAATGCCGATGCGGTTGACAGAGCCCCTGCGCTCGGGCATCTGCTGGCCACGCCTGACCCGATGGAGAAAGCCTCGTGATCGAACGCTATATTGAGCGCACCCTTTACGCATGCCGCTGGCTGCTGGTGCCGATGTATCTGTGTCTCGCCATTGTCTTGATCGCGTTCACGGTCCGGTTCGGCGTGGAACTGGTAGATCTGTTTGGTTACGCGCTTTACGGGGAAAGCGAGGCTGATCTGATCCTGGCAGCCCTGACACTGGTTGATCTGGTCCTGGTGGGCAGTCTGGTGATCATGGTGATGATCAGTGGGTATGAAAATTTCGTCTCCCGGATTGAGTTGGGGGAGGATGAGGAGAAGCTGTCCTGGCTGGGCAAGCTGGACAGCGGCACACTGAAAGTGAAGGTCGCCGCCTCCATCGTGGCCATTTCGTCCATCCATCTGCTGAAAAGCTTCATGGATGCCGACAAGGTAACGAATGACAAGCTGATGTGGCTGGTCATCATCCACCTGACCTTTGTGGTTTCGGCGGTGCTTATGGGCTGGCTTG
>JAEMSB010000180.1:3356-8323 GCA_016463045.1 Niveispirillum sp. | reverse complement strand
GGACAAACGCATCTGCTAGGATGCTTTCTGCCGCCACCCTTGCGGCAGAAAGCATCCTAGCAGATGCGTTTGTCCTGTGCGAGGCGGCTTCGCGCATGCGATTTCACGTTCCTTGGCGTCGCACTTGCGCTATGTTGGGAATGAAAGCCGCTGGGCCGCCCCCGGCCCCGTGGTTTTGTCCCCGCAAAAGGCGGGCAGGGTGGCCGAAAACCCACCCGAACAGCCGAAAATGGCGTGGAAATTGCATTAAATTTGGTCTGGAGAAGGTGCCATGTCGGGTGCCTTTATAGGCAAGGATGGAAGAAGGGTATCGCCATGGATCTGAAGGATAGCGGCATATTCCGCCTGATGTCGGACAAGATGGCCTGGCATAATCAGCGGCAGGAGGTTCTGTCCAAGAACATCTCCAACGCCGATACGCCGGAATTCCGTCCCCACGATCTAGTGCAGTTCGACTTCAAGAAACAGCTGCGCGAGACGGCCCGCATGCCGCTGGCCGGTGGCGAGAATGGTCATCTGTCCGGCACCATCGTGTCGAAGACGGGTTTCAAGGATGGGCAGGAACGCAACCCCTATGAAACCGCGCCCGCCGGCAATGCCGTGGTCCTGGAAGAACAGATGATGAAGGTCGGTCAGAATTCCATGGAGTACCAGACCGTCACCAACCTGTACCGAAAGCAGGTTGGCATGCTGAAAACCGCGATGACGCCGCCGCGTTAAGACGCGCCGCTGCTGGCTGTTAGGGGGAACGGAACATGGATCTGATGAATTCGATGGCGGCATCGGCCGCCGGCATGAAGGTGCAGGGCACCCGCCTGCGCGTCATCGCCGAAAACCTGGCCAATGCCAATTCCACGGCCCCGTCGCCGGGCGATCTGCCGTACCGCCGCAAGGTGGTGATGTTCCAGAACGCGCTGGACAAGCAGATGGAAACCGATCTGGTCCAGGTCAAGAAGATCGACGTGGACCGCAGCGACTTTCAGCGCCGGTACGATCCCGGCCATCCGTCGGCGGATGCCGATGGCTATGTGCTGCTGCCCAATGTCAATTCGCTGGTGGAAAGCATGGACATGCGCGAGGCGCAGCGTTCATACGAGGCGAACCTGAACACGCTGGACGCCACCCGTTCCATGATCATGCGTACCATCGACCTGCTGCGTTCCAACTGATTGACCCGCCCCTCCGGACAGAAGAGACAGAGCCATGGCCATTCCCTTCAGCGGTGCCGCCGCCGCCTATGCCAGCGCCGCCACCCGCGGCCTCACCGCCCCGTCCCGGTCCGGCCCGACGGAGGGGCCGTCCTTTGGTGACATGCTGGAAAGTGCGGTCGGGCAATCCATCCAAACCATGCACAAGGGCGAGGAGATGACCGCCAAGGGCGTGTTGGGCAAGGCCGATCTGGCCGATGTGGTGAATGCCGTCACCAATGCCGAGGTGACTTTGCAGGCAGTGGTGAATGTGCGTGACAAGGTGATTTCCGCCTATCAGGAAATTCTGCGCATGCCGATGTGACGGCGGGGCCAGGACCGGATCATGAATGAGGCCGAAGCCATCGAGATCGTGCGCGATGCGCTGTTCACCACGATCATCGTCAGCCTGCCCTTGATGTTGATCGCGCTGGTGGTTGGCCTTGCCATTTCCCTGTTCCAGGCGCTGACACAGTTGCAGGAACAGACGCTGACCTTCGTGCCGAAGATCCTGATCATGTTCACGGCTATGGTGTTTCTGCTGCCCTTCATGAACGGCCACCTGAAAGTTTTTACCGAACGGATTATGGACCGCATCATCGCGGTGGGAACCGGCGTCGATAATGGGGATGATGGCTGATGTCGCTGGATGCGATCCTGGGCGGGTCCGTCTATGCATTCCTGATGATATTTGTGCGGCTGGGTTCCGCCTTCCTGATCATGCCCGGCTATGGCGAACAGTTCGTGTCACCGCGTGTCCGTCTGCTGTTTGCGCTGGCCGTTTCGTTCATCTTGCTGCCCATTCTGCTGCCATCCATGCCGAAGCCGCCGGCCAGTCCGGCTGATCTGACGCTGTTGATCATCTCGGAGGCGATGATCGGCATCTTCCTGGGCACCATTACCCGCATGCTGATGGCGGCGCTGGAAACGGCAGGCATGCTGATCGCCAATCAGGTGGGCTTGTCGGCGGCGCAGGCCTTCAATCCGGCCATGTCGTCGCCGGGCAATGCAATATCCTCCATCCTGGGTGTGCTGGCCCTGATGCTGATCTTTGCCACTGACATGCATCACATGCTGCTGCTGGCAGTCGTTGACAGCTATTCGCTTTTTCAGCCGGGGCAATGGCTGCCGATTGGCGACGTGGCACAGCATCTGACGCGCGTCATGGCCGACAGCTTTCTGATCGGCATGCAGCTTTCAGCACCTTTCACCGTGATCGGGCTGCTGTTTTATCTGGGCCTTGGCCTGATCTCCCGCATGGTGCCGCAGATCCAGGTGTTCTTTGTCGGGGCGCCGATCCAGATTGTGCTGGGCCTCATGCTGCTTGGCCTCAGCCTGACGGCGTTGATGACCTTCTGGCTGGCCCGGTTCGAGGGTCAGCTTGTCAATATCCTGCAGATATGACGAGGAGGGCTCGCCATGGCTGAAGACCAGGATGATGACAGCAAAACAGAAGAACCTACTGGTAAACGGCTTCAGGACGCGCGCGAAAAAGGCCAAGTCCCGAAGTCACAGGAATTCAGCCATCTGTTCGTGCTCAGCGCCTCGCTGGTGCTGGTCCTGATGGTGCTGCCTTGGTCCTTTGGGCGGATTTCTGCATCCATCACGCCATTCATTGAGCAACCGCACGCCATCATCATGGATGGCGGGGCCTTGACCACGGTTTTCACAGATCTGATCACGAGTACGTTGATCTCCATGGTGGTTCCGCTGGTCATTCTGCTGATAGCAGGCGTCATGGCCTCCGTCGTGCAAGTCGGTTTTCTGGTGACGACCGAGAAGTTCATGGAACTCGATCTGAACCGCCTGAATCCGCTACCGGCGTTGGCTCAGAAATTCTCGATGAAGAATCTGGTGGAGTTCCTGAAATCCCTGGCCAAGCTGGTGATCGTCTCCATCGTTGTCTACATCATGCTGCGGCCCCTCTGGGATTCGGTCGATCACTTCATATCGATGGCGATCATCGACATTGTGAAGGAGACGCAGCATCTGGCCGCCAAGATCATCTTCGCCGTCATCCTGGTTCTGCTGACGCTGGCCGGCGCCGACTATATCTATCAGCGCTATACGTTCATGAAGCAGATGCGCATGACGAAGCAAGAGATCAAGGAAGAGTTCAAGCAGGCTGAAGGTGATCCGCTGATCAAAGGCAAGATCCGGCAGTTGCGTATGGAGCGCGCCCGTAACCGCATGATGGGCAATATTCCCACCGCTGACGTTGTGGTGACCAACCCCACCCACTATGCCGTTGCCTTGAAATATGATCCTGCCGTGATGGGCGCGCCGACCGTGGTGGCCAAGGGTGTTGACCATCTGGCCATGCGTATCCGCGAAATCGCGGAAGAACATGATGTGCCTTTGATCACCAATCCCGCCCTGGCCCGCGCGCTTTATGCGACGGCAGAGGTGAATGAGGAAATCCCCACCGATCATTACAAGGCCGTGGCGGAAATCATCTCCTACGTCTTCAAGATGAAGCGCAAGCCGATCCCCCGGCAATGACCGACCTTAACTGTTTGTCGCGCCTGATATTATCCTTCGTGTAGGATGGTGCGCCCGCCGACAGACCCGACCGGTGTTCCCATGCGCAAATCCATCCCTGTCGCCCGTTCCGGCCTGAACCCGACCGCGCGTGCCGCCGGTCTGTGGGCCCTGCTGATGGTATTGGCCGGGACTGCCGCCATGGTGTGGCTGGCGCGGCTGGATGGCCCGCCGCCGGTGGAATGGCCCGCAGGGCTTCGCGGCGGTGTGGCTGTCTGGCTGGGGGGCGGTGTCCTGGCCTTTGCCGCTGTTATGCTGGTCCGTACCGTGGCGGAGCGGGCGGGTGGTGTCGAGGAACGCCGCCATCTGCTGGCCCGCGCGCTGGAGGCGGCGCCGGTTGCGACCGTCATCATCGGCAGCGATGGACGGGCCCTGCACTATAATCCCGCCTTCCGTGATCTGGCACAGCCTGGGACCCAGCCGCCCTTGTCGGCGTTGGGTGCTGCGGCGGGAACCGGTCTGGCACCGCTGGAGATCAAACGGCTGCTGGCTGCGGTGGAGCGCGGGTTGGATGGGGAGGCGGATATCAGTTTTGCCGATGGGCGCCGGTTCCGCGTAACCGCCCGGCCGCTTGATGGCATCGCCGGCTGTTCGGTCTGGCAGGTTCAGGCCGTGGAGGCCGCACCCGCCCCGGTGATGGCGTCTATCCCGGCGCTGCCCGCACCTGCCGCCGATCTTGCGGAGATTGAGCGGCTGCGCTGCGATCTGGCGCGGATCGAGGAGCGGTTTCGGCGGTTTTTCGATTATGCCCCCATCGGCATTGCGCTGATCGATGCCGATCTGCGGCTGGCCGAATGCAATGACACCGTCCTGGCCCTGTCCGGCCTGTCGCGGGACGATGCGCAGGGGCGGCCCGTGGCCAACCTTTTCAAGCGGGATCAGCGCACGGCCATTCAACAGCGCCTGTCAGCCATCCGCGATGGGGGGGAAGGGGGGCCTGTGCATGAGGCACAGCTGCGCGGCACCCACGGCCCGATCGTGCATCTTTATGCACGCCGCGACGATGGCGCGCCCGCCGCCGGCGTGGTTCTGCATATGGTCGATATGACCAACCAGAAGAACCTGGAGGCGCAGTTCGTCCAGTCCCAGAAGATGCAGGCCATCGGGCAACTGGCCGGCGGCGTGGCACATGATTTCAACAATCTGCTGACGGCCATGATCGGCTTCTGCGACCTGCTGCTGCTGCGGCACAAGCCGGGTGATCATTCCTTCACCGACATCATGCAGATCAAGCAGAAT
>JAEMSB010000180.1:0-3346 GCA_016463045.1 Niveispirillum sp. | reverse complement strand
GGCCAATCTGGTGCGCCAATTGCTGGCCTTCTCCCGGCAGCAGACCTTGCAGCCGCGTGTTCTGTCCGTCACCGACGTTCTGGCAGAGCTGTCCAACCTGCTTCGCCGGCTGATCGGTGAGAATATCGAACTGAAGATGCTGCATGGCCGCGACCTGGGGCTGGTCAAGGTGGACCAGGGGCAGTTGGAGCAGGTGATCATCAATCTCTGCGTCAATGCCCGTGACGCCATGGTGGAGACGGGCGGACGCCTGACCGTCGTTACCTCCAATCTGCATGTCGCCGATCCGGTGCAGCGCGCGACAGAGACCATGCCCGCCGGTGATTATGTGGTGATTGAGGTCATCGATACCGGCGTGGGCATCCCGGCTGAAAACCTGCAACGCATCTTCGAACCGTTTTTCTCCACCAAGGAGCTGGGGTCCGGTACAGGCCTGGGCCTGTCCACCGTCTATGGCATTGTGCGGCAGACGGGTGGCTTTGTGTTTGTCGACAGTGCGCCCGGCGACGGCGCCAAATTCTCCATCTATCTGCCGCGATACCAGGAGGAGGGCGTGCAGGCCGCTACCCTTGACAAGGGCGAGAAGGGCAGCGCCGACCTGACCGGGACGGGCCGCATCCTTCTGGTGGAGGATGAGGATGCCGTCCGCGTCTTCTCCGCCCGTGCCCTTCGCAACAAGGGGTATGAGGTGGTGGAAGCCAAGAGTGGTGAAGCCGCCCTTGACCTGCTGCGCCGTCCCGACCGGCCAGAGGTGGACCTGATCGTCACCGATGTGGTGATGCCGCAACTAGACGGCCCGGCCATGATCCGCGCGGTCCGTGAGTTCATGCCCGACGTGAAGGTGATCTTCATCTCCGGCTACGCCGAAGAACGGTTCCGCAGCTCCGTCGGCGGCGGGGAGGTGGTGGAGTTCCTGCCCAAGCCTTTCAGCCTGAAGCAGCTGGCCGGTAAGGTGAAGGAGGTCATGGAGCGGTGAGGCCGGGTCTTACCCAGGCCCGATAGCTGACAAAGATCAGGGGCAGCAGGGCCACGGCATCGACCATGGCAATCGTCCGTGCCGGTCCGTCCGGCAGGCTGGCGCGGGCATAGACCCCCAGAAAGCCGATGATGCTGATCCCCACGACCATGCTGCACACGCGGCGCGCTGAGGGATCGATTATCGCCCAGAAGGATGCTGCCGTGATGGCAAGGAACAGCGCTCCCCGGTGAATGATCAGGATGCCCGCAGGCCCTATTGGGTCCACGCCATAAAGCCGCATCGACAGATCGGGCGCGAAAAGTACCGTAGCCGGCATCACATGTATCAGGGCCAGCAGCAGCCACGCGGCCCTTGCCAGTTTCTCCATCATCATCCCCTCCCGCTTGTCATTCAACGCGCAGGGTAGGGGCGGGGCGACGGCAGGGCGATTACGCGTGAGGTAATAGTCCTGTCACCGTGCCAGTTTCGGGCCCGACTGTACGCTGACCTCACCGGTGCGGTTCAGGGCCTTGGCCAGCGCATCCAGCCGGCGTTGCACGCTGTCACCGGTCAGCATGGCGGCATCTTCGGGCAGCAGCAGGGTCAGCTTCTGATCCCCCAGGCGCAGCAATGTCCTTTGCAGCAGGGTTGCCGCACCGCCGGTCAGCGTATGGGCCAGACGCAGGGCCAGCCCGACGATGTAGGCGCGGGCCAATGCCCCTTCTTTCAGCAGCCCACGGGCCGGTGCCAGGATGGGGCTTTCCATGGTGCCGGCATAGCGCACATGGATGGCAGTGGCCAGGAAGGCCCGTTCTACATGATCCACGCCCGCGAACGGCATGCGCAGGATACGCAGGAAGGCATGTTCGGCGCGGTAGTCGGGATGTTCGGCCCAACCCAGATCGGACAGCAGACAGGCCGCCTGACGCAGGCGCCGGGCCGTCGGGTCCTCCCCGACGAATAGCGGCGCTGTCCAGCCGGTCAGGATTTCGGCATGGCCGAAACGACCGATCCGTTCGGCCACATCCTCGCACGCGGTGATCAGCGGGTCCTGCCGCTTTTCCGTCGCGTCCAGCAGGTCGTACAGATGCCCCTCACGCAGGCCATAGGCAGAGAAGGTGACGCGCGACGGCTGCACCGCCTTCAGCACCCGTTCCATGACCAGGGCAGCCAGGGGCAGGGTATCCAGGCGGCGCTTCGACACGCCCTGCATCTTTTCCAGATTGCTGCGTCCGGCGCGGGCAACGGTGCCGGCGAATTCCGCCATGGCGGCGCCATCCACACTGTACTGGTGGATGATGTGCAGGGGATGGTTCACCTGCTCCAGATGCATCTTGGCCAGCGCGCGCCAAGCGCCGCCGACCGGGTAATAGGTCCGGCCCTTGCCACGCGACAGCCAGTCCAGCTTGGACAGATGCTGATCGATCAGTTTGGCGGCGGGACCGGGCTTGCCCTCTGTCGCCTCCAGCAGGCGCAGCGGGCCCAGCGGGGTGGTCACCTGCGCCCCGATCTCGCCCTTCTCCAGCAGCACCAGTTCCAGACTGCCACCGCCCAGGTCACCGGCCAGCCCCTCGGCATTGGGGGCACCGGACAGCACGCCCAGTGCCGCCAGCCGCGCCTCTTCCTCACCGGACAGGACATCGACATGAAACCCGGTGCGGCGCGTGATCTCCGCCACGAAATCGGCCCCGTCGGCGGCATCGCGCACCGCCGCGGTGGCCAGCACGTCGATGCGGCGGACCTGCATCCCCTCCAGCAGGCGGCGGAAGCGGACAAGGTTATCCAGCGCCAGCACCACCCCATCGGGGTTCAGCTTGCCCGTCCGTTCCACCGTCTTGCCCAGGCTGGGCAGCACCTTTTCATTGAAAAGGGCGACGGGCGAGCGTGTCAGCTTCTCATAGACGACGCATCGCATCGAATTGGAACCGACATCGATGACCGCAAGGCGGTCGTCGGCATGGGCGTGATCCACGTTGGGGTGATCCGCTTTCAGTGACAACATCGGGAGAATGCCGGGTTACGGGAAATTGCTCAACACCAGTTTCGGCGGCAGACGCGCCTCCGTCGTGGCACTGCCCCGACCCGAAAGGCTGGGGTTCGTCATGAAATAGGTATGAGCGTTAAAGCTTTCGAGGCAAGGCTCCACGCGTCGGTATGTCGCGTCGGGTTGCAGGACCCAGCTCTGCGTATTGTCCTTGAGGTTGGCGACCATGATCTGGTCAAGCACCTGTTGATGCACCGTCGGATTCTCGATGGGTACCAGGGTTTCGATACGGCGGTCCAGATTGCGGGGCATCCAGTCGGCGGACGAGATGTAGAGCTTGGCCTGACGCGAAGGCAGGCCATGGCCAGTGCCAAAGCAAATGACGCGGCCATGGTCCAAGAACC
>JAEMSB010000179.1 GCA_016463045.1 Niveispirillum sp. | reverse complement strand
CACCGCGCCCAGCTGCGCGCCCTGGAGGCGTTTGAGGCCCGCTATCCCGGTATCAAGGTGACAGCGGAATATACGGGCTGGGTCGGTCATCTGGAACGGCTGACCACCCAGATCGCCGGTGGCACGGCCCCCGATGTGATGATGGTCAACTGGAACTGGCTGAAGCTGTTCTCCCGCGATGGGGAAGGGTTCCTGGACCTGGCCCAGGTCGCCGATATCATCGACCTCAGTCAGTTTGACCAGGATGCCATCACCATGTCGTCGGTGCGCGGACGGCTGAACGGCCTGCCGCCCAACATGACGGCGCGGCTGTTCTGGTTCAACAAGACCACCTTCACCAAGGCGGGCCTGCCCATTCCCGACAGTTGGGAGGCGCTGCTGGCCGCAGGGCCCTTGTTCCGGGACCGGCTGGGTCCCGATTATTACCCGCTGGACATGAATTTTCAGGATACGGTGGCCCTGCTCTATAGCTGGATAAGCCAGAAAACCCAGTTGCCCTTCATTGATGAGGAGGCAAAGCGCCTGACCGCAGACCGCGACCTGCTGGTGGCGGCGGCAAAACTCTATCAGCGGCTGGTGGATCAGCATGTGGTACCCACCGCCCGCGAAAGGGCCAGCTTCGGGCATGTGCAGTTGCAGGAGACGCGGCCCTGGATCACGGGCCGCTATGCCGGCATCTATCAATGGACCAGTTCGGTCGGCAAATATGTGGAGACGCTGGAACCGGGACAGAAAATGGTACTGGCCCCCTATCCCATGCTGGAAGGGGCGGCTGATCCGGGCCTGCTCTATAAACCTGCCATGATGTACGCCATCAACCGGCACACGCAGCACCCGCGCGAGGCGGCCCTGCTGCTGCAATTCCTGCTGAATGACCCGGAAGGCGTGCGCATCCTGGGCGCACGGCGCGGGGTGCCGGCCAGTGCGGCGGCCCGGCGCACCCTGGAGGAGGACGGGCAACTGACGGGTCTGGCGCTGGAGGGGCAGCGCCAGATCGAAAGCCTGCCGCGCGGCATTGTGCTGTCGGGATATTATGAGCATGCCCGCGTGCGCGACGGCTTCAACGACATATTGGAGAAACTGGGCTATGGCATGCTGACCCCGGAAGAGGCCGGGCACGCCATGGAGCGGGAGATCAATGGCATTCTGAAACGGGTGATAAGATAGAGCTGTTTTCGGTAGACCGGAAACAGCTCCGGCGGCGACTGCCGCCGCGCCGCACGTGCGGCGCCAGCGTTTGAGGAACACGAACGGCTAGCCGGGACGATAGAGTAATGGGAATGATGACACCGGTTTCCAGTTCGATTAAGCTGAACGATCATTCAACGCCCTCCCGCCTGCGGTGCCTGCCCCATCATGCATGATTTCCGCCGTTTCGGACCGCAGGTCCTGCCCTTCCTGCGCCATTACCTGGGGGGCTGGGATTTCTTCAAGCCGACCTGGAATTATGAGGATGGCTGTATCTTCAAGGGCTGCCTGGACCTGGCCGACGCCACGGGCCGGTCGGAATTTTCCGACTTCGTCCATGACAAGGTGGGGGCACGGGTCGACGAGGAAGGCGGGATCGCGGGCTTTGATCCTGCTGAATATAATATCGACAATGTGAAGCCCGCGAAGGTCTTCTTCCCGCTTTATGACCGCACGGGCGAGGAACGGTTCCGCCGCGCCATCCAAACGCAGATCGATCAGCTGCGCACCCATCCGCGTACCAAGTCCGGCAATTACTGGCATAAGCAGATCTACCCCTGGCAGGTCTGGCTGGACGGGCTGTATATGGCGCAGCCGCTGGTGACCGCACAGGCGGTGGCGATCGGTGACCGCGATGCCTGGGAGGATGTGGTCCACCAGTTCATCCAGGTGCGCGACCATATGCGCGACCCTGGCACCGGGCTTTACTACCATGGCTGGGACGAAAGCCGGCAGGAACGCTGGGCCCATCCTGAGACGGGCCTGTCGGCCTGTTTCTGGGGCCGGGCCATGGGCTGGTTCATGATGGCCATGATTGATTGCATCGAACTGGCAGCCCCGTTTGATGGGCCGGGCCGCGCCGCCCTGATCGCCATGTTCCAGGATGCGGCCATCGCCCTGATGGCGGTGCGCAGTGCGCGGGGCCTGTGGTGGCAGGTGCTGGACCGGGGCGGCGACGAGGGCAATTACGAGGAAGTCTCGGCCAGCCTGATGATCGCCTATTCCCTGATGGCCGGATGCCGCCTGGGCCTGCTGCCGCCCGATCACGGGCGGGCGGGGGAGGCGGCGTTGCGCACCGTCATCCGCGACTTCCTGACCGAAACCGAACTGGGCGGCATCTGCGGCGTCGCGGGTCTGGGCAATGATCCCTATCGTGACGGCAGCTACGCGTATTACCTGTCAGAGCCGGTGGTGCCCAACGACCCCAAGGGCGTCGGCGCGCTGATGATGGCGCTGGCCGAGGCGATGCGACGATAGGGTGTCAGGATCGGACGTGATGAAAAATCCCGTCCATCTTGCACATCACCCCTCGTAATCGGAGTTGTCATACATATCTGTAGCAAGGTTCGGGAGCATTCCTGTCCCCGGGGCCTGTCGGACCTGTCCGCCGGCCCTGGTGCGGGACTGTTTTTTGATCGCGTTATGATACCGGTTACCTTCGTCAATAAACAAAAATTGGTGGCGGGGATGGCAGCACTTTGTGCCCCGTCATCTGGATCGGGTGCATGACATGACAGAATTTATGACGCGCCGCGCCGTCCTTGGCTGGGCGGGCGGCATGGGCGCCCTTGGCCTGTTATCAGGCTGTGAGCGTCGGGGCGGGCGTATGCTGACCTCCAGCGATACGCACCCGTCTGATTATCCCACGGTGCAGGCCGTTAACGAGATGGGGCGGCTTCTGTCGGAACGGACAGAGGGACGCCTTGGCATCCATGTCTATGCCGGCGGGCAGCTGGGGGCCGAGCGGGACACGCTGGAGATCACCACCTTCGGCGGGCTGGACATGAACCGGGTCAATCTGGCCCCCCTGACCGCCATTGAGCCGATGACGGTGATCCCGTCATTGCCCTTCCTGTTCCGGTCCAAGGCCCATATGCGGGCTGCCTTGGACGGGGCGGTGGGGCAGGCCGTGCTGGACAGCCTGCGGCCCCACGGCATGGTCGGCCTCTGTTTCTATGACAGCGGTGAACGCAGTTTTTACAATACTAAGCGGCCCGTTCAGACCCCGGAAGATCTGAAAGGTCTGAAAATCCGGGTGCAGAATTCCGACCTGTTCGTGGCCATGATCAAAGCGCTGGGGGCCGACGCCACGCCCATGGATGCAGGCGAGGTCTATCAGGCCCTGGTGCAGGGCGTGATCGACGGGGCGGAGAATAACCAGCCCTCCTACTTCACGGGCCGGCATTTCGAAGCCGCCCCTTTCTACAGCCTGACCCGGCATGTCATGGCGCCAGAGATCCTGGTCATGTCCATGGCGCGGTGGGAAAAGCTGACCCCGGCCGACCGGGAACTGGTGCAGGAGACGGCGCGTCAGTCGGTGCCCTTCATGCGCACGCTGTGGGACCGCCGCGTGACGGAGGCCACCGAAAAGCTGCTGGCCGGTGGCGTGAAGGTCAATGAAGTGGCCGATATCGCCGCCTTTTCCGATCTGATGCGGCCGGTCTGGGACCGGTTCGTCACGACGCCCGAACAGAAGCGTCTGGTCGCCGCGATTGAGGCGATGGATGACGGGGCCGGCACAGGGGAGGGCGCACCATGAACCATCTGGCAAATCTTAGCCGCCTGGCATCCAACCTGCTGATCGGGCTGGCGGGGCTTGGGTTGGTCGCGATGACGGCCATTGTGTCCTGGCAGGTCTTTGGCCGTTTCATCCTGAATTCCAGCCCGTCCTGGTCGGAACAGGCGGCCCTGACCCTGATGATCTGGTTCGTCACGTTGGCGGCAGCGGTCGGGGTGCGGGAAGGATTCCATATCCGCATCACAGCGGTAGAGGATGCCGTGTCGCCCGGCATACGCAAAGCCATGCAAGTGCTGGCCGAGCTGGTGGTGGGTGGCATCGGGGCGGCCATGCTGTTCTGGGGCGGTGATCTGGTCATCCGCACCTGGGGGCATGTCATCCCGTCCCTGGGCCTGTCGCGCGGCTTTGCCTATCTGGGCATCCCGCTGGCGGGCGGGCTGATCGTGCTGTTCACGCTGGAACGCATTCTGAAGACATTGGCGGGGCCGGCGGCGGCGGAAAAGGATGTGGTGTGATGGAAATCGCAGTTTTGGGCATTGCCCTGGTCGTCCTTCTGATGCTGGGCGTGCCGGTGGCCTTCGCGCTTCTGGGGGCGTCCATCGCCTGTTTCATGGCGCTGGATATCCCGCTGGTGGTGGTGTTTCAGCGCATGGCGTCGGGGATCAGCGTCTTCTCGCTGATGGCCATCCCGTTCTTCATCTTTGCCGGCGACCTGATGTACCGGTCGGGCATTGCCGAACGGCTGGTGCAGGTGGCGGGTGCAGTGTTTGCGCCGGCCCGTGGTGGCCTGGGTCTGGTCAATGTCGGCGCCTCCACCTTGTTCGGGGCAGTGTCCGGGTCGGCCATCGCCAGCGCCAGCGCCATGGGCTCCACCCTGATCCCGTTGATGCGGGAAAAGGGTTATGACGGTGATTATGCCGTGAATGTCACCGTCACGGCGGCCATTGTCGGTCTGCTGATCCCGCCCTCGCACAATATGATCATCTATTCCGCGGCCAGCGGGATCGGCGTGTCGATCAGCGACCTGTTCCTGGCCGGCGTGTTCCCCGGCCTGCTGTCGGCGGCGTTGCTGGGGCTGACGGCCTGGCTGGTGGCGCGGCGGCGGAATTACCCGACAGGGACCTTCCCCGGCTGGGGGGCACTGTTCCGGGCCATGATCTATGCCATGCCGGGCATCATGACGGCGGTCATCATTATGGGTGGCATCCTGTCGGGCATCTTCACACCCACTGAGTCCTCCGCCATCGCGGTGGTCTATACGATCCTGGTGGGTGGCTTGGTTTACCGGTCTCTGGGCCTGCGCAAATTCCTGGAGACGGTGACGCAGTCGGTGCGGATCACGGCCATGGTCCTGATGATCATCGGGGCGGCCACGGCTTTCGGCTATGCACTGGCAATCATGGAGGCGCCGGCCCAACTGGCCAATCTGATTACGGCCCTGACCGATAATCCTATCCTGGTGCTGCTGATCATCAATGTCGCCCTGCTGCTGCTGGGCACCTTCATGGATATGTCGCCCCTGATCGTCATCACGACGCCTATCCTGCTGCCGGTGGTGATGCAGGTGGGGGTGGACCCGGTGCATTTCGGGATGATCATGATGCTGAACCTGGGCATCGGACTTGTAACACCGCCGGTCGGGTCGGTGCTGTTCGTCGGCGCGGCGGTGGGCAAGATTCGCATTGAACAGGCGGTGAAGACCATCTTCCCCTTCTATGTCGCCCTGCTGGTGGCGCTGATCCTGGTCACCTACATCCCCGCCATCTCCTTGGCCCTGCCCAACATGGTGAAGTAGGCGCAAAGGAAAAAGGCCGGCACCCGTGGGGGTGCCGGCCTTTCACGCGACAAGGGATGATGAAGGATCAATCCTTGATCTGCGCCGGCTCCATGCGTGGGGACAGCAGGTGTACGACCAGCAGCGCCAGCAGATAGGCCGTGGCCGCGACCACGAAGATGGGCGTGTAGGTGCCCAGCTTGTCCAGGATATAGCCGGCATATTTGGCCATGACCATGCCGCCGATGGCACCCAGCATGCCACCGATGCCAACCACCGAGCCTACCGCCGAGCGCGGGAACACATCCGACGGCAGGGTGTAGAGGTTGGCGGAGAAACCCTGATGCGCCGCCGTGGCCAGACCGATGATCAGGACCGCGACCCACAGCTGATCGGCAAACGCGGCAAAAGCCACTGGCGTGGCGCAGAGCGCGCAGATCAGCATGGTCAGCTTGCGCGCCCGGTTTACGGTTGCGCCGCGATGGATCAGCTTGGAGGACAGCCAGCCGCCGGCCACCGAGCCCACATCCGACAGCAGATAGATCACGACCAGCGGCGGGCCAAAGCTCTTCAGGTCCAGCCCGTGACGCTTGCCCAGGAAATCGGGCAGCCAGAACAGGAACATCCACCAGATCGGATCGATCAGGAACTTGCCCAGCGCATAGGCCCAGGTCTCCTTGACCCGCAGCAGACGCAGCCAGCCGATCTTCTCCGTCGTGTCGGGCGGATCGCTTTCAATATGCGCCAGTTCGGCGGGGCTGAGCAGCTTGCTCTCCCGCGGGCGGCGATAGACGATGATCCACAACGGCAGCCACAGCAGGCTGGCCACACCGGTGATGATGAAGGCCATCTGCCAACCATAGGTCAGCGCCAAGAAGGGCACGACCAGCGGTGTGACAATCGCGCCGATATTGCTGCCAGCATTGAACAGGCCCGTGGCATAGGCGCGTTCCTTGCGCGGGAACCATTCGGCCACGGCCTTGATGCTGCCAGGAAAGGCACCGCCCTCACCAATACCCAGGATCGCGCGGGCGATCATGAACCCGACCAGCGAGCGGGCCGCCGAATGGCACATATGGCCAATTGTCCAGATGGCAAAGGCCAGCGCATAGCCCCAGCGCACGCCGATCTTGTCCATTACCCGGCCAAAGGCCACGTAGGACACGGCATAGGCTGCCTGGAAGCACAGCACGATGTCGGCATAATCGGTTTCGGACCAGCCGAATTCCTTGGACAGGTCGGATTTCAGGAACCCGAGCATGCCACGGTCGACATAATTGATGACCATGGCGGTGAACAGCAAAGCCACCACGATCCAGCGGACCATGCCGACCCGGACAGCGCCGGTTTCGGTCGTTTCACTTCCCATCGTTTTCCCCTGAGTCTGACAGGATATCGGACTGGCCGTCTGTTGCGGCCTTTTTGATCCGCAGACCCTAATGGAAACCGGTGTCAATTGCAATGACGCCGGCTGCGGAAAGTGTCGGGGTGATAATCGTTTCAAATGAAACTATATGTTCTTGCCCCCGATGCGTCTACGACATAGAAAGCGTGCATAAACGATAGACCTCAGGGGTCATAATGAAAGATAGCGGGGATCATCGCAGCGGCTTGCTGCCGGCCTTAGGCCCGGTGCAACTGGTGCTTCTGGGGGTCGGTTGCATCATCGGCGCCGGCATTTTCGTGATCACGGGTTCGGCCGCAGCGGACTATGCGGGTCCGGCCGTGTCGCTTTCCTTCCTTCTGGCGGCCTTTGCCTGCGCCTGCGCGGGCCTGTGCTATTCGGAACTGGCGGCGACGTCGAAGGAATCGGGCGGTGCCTACAGCTACACGCGCGATGCGCTGGGGCCGCGCATCGGCTGGCTGGTCGGGTGGAACCTGATCATGGAATATCTGGTGGCGGCCAGTTTCGTGGCTGTCGGCTGGTCGGGTTATCTCTCGGCGCTCTGCGACAGTGTCGGCATGTCCTTGCCCAAGGCCTTCACCAGCGCGCCGTTCAAACTGGCCAATGGCCATCTGGAGGCGACAGGCGCCATCATCAACCTGCCGGCGGCCCTGATCATCGGGCTTGCCACGCTCTGCGCCGTGATCGGCGTCAAGCGGTCGTCGGCGGCCAATATGGTGGTGGTGCTGATCAAGGTGACGGTCATCCTGGTGGTGATCGCGGTCGGCGCCTTCCATGTGAACCCGGCGCTGTGGACCCCGTTCATCCCCGAAAATACCGGCACCTTCGGCCAGTATGGCATCAGCGGCGTTATGAAGGCGGCGGGCGTGGTCTTCATCGCCTATATCGGTTTCGATGCCGTCGCGACCACGGCGCTGGAAGCGCGCAAGCCGCAGCGGGATGTGCCCATCGGCATCCTGGGCTCGCTGGCCGTTTGTACGGTCCTTTATATCGCCATGTCGCTGGTTCTGACCGGCACCGTGCCCTACACGCAGCTGTCGGTGCCGTCGCCGGTGGCGCTGGCTGTTGCCAATATGGGTGAGGGCGTGTCCTGGATTCTGCCGCTGGTGTCGCTGGGCGCCATCGCGGGTCTGACTTCGGTCATCCTGGTGCTGTTGGTGGCGCAGCCGCGCGTGTTCTTTGCCATGGCGCAGCACCGCATTCTGCCGTCGCTGTTTGCCAAGGTGCATCCCACATACCGCACCCCGCATATCAGCACCATCATCACGGGCGGCATCGCGGCGGCCCTGGCGGCCCTCTTCCCCATCGATTTCCTGGCGGAACTGGTGTCGTCAGGCACCTTGCTGGCCTTCATGATGGTGTCGGTCAGCGTCATCGTTCTGCGCCGTACCCGGCCCGATGCGCCGCGCCCGTTCCGGGTCCCGCTGGTGCCGCTGATCC
>JAEMSB010000671.1 GCA_016463045.1 Niveispirillum sp. | reverse complement strand
TTTCTGTGCCAAAGCCGCCGCTCATCTGGGCGACGGTATTGCTTTTGCCATGACGCTGAATGAGCCGAATCTGGCGGGCAACCTGCCTGCGGTGCTGCCGCCGGCGGTGGTCAACTGGCTGGTACCGGCGGACAAGGCCGCGTGTGAGGCGGTGGCTAAGCGTTTCGGCGTGCCGCTGTTCCTGACCGGCAATAACATCTGGTATCCCGACCCGGTTGCCGTGCAGGTCAATCTGCTGAAGGGCCACGCGCTGGGTCGGCAGGCGATCAAGGCTGAACGTCGTAACCTGCCGGTCGGCGTGACGCTGGCTATGATCGATGATCAGGCGGTGGGCAGCGACACCAGCATGCGCGACAGCGTGCGGGAGCGGCTCTATAATCCCTGGCTGCGCGCAGCACAGCAGGATGATTTTATCGGCGTGCAGAATTACGAACGCGCGCTGTGGGATGCCAAGGGCCGCGTCAACCCGCCAGCCGGCGGTGACCGCAACATGGGCGGGGCGGAGGTTTATCCCGCATCCTTGGCGGGCGTGGTCCGTTATGCCCATTCCATTGCCAAGGTGCCGGTGATCGTGACCGAGCATGGTGTGAACACCCCTGATGACGCTGTGCGCCAACGTCTGATCCCGGCGGCCCTGACGGAACTGCACAAGGTGATGGCCGAGGGCGTGCCGGTGAAGGGCTATTTCCATTGGTCGCTGATCGACAATTTCGAATGGGGCTTCGGGTATAAGCCGCAGTTCGGGCTGCATAGTCTGGACCGCCAGACCTTCGCCCGCACGCCAAAGCCCAGCACCGCCGTTCTGGGTGCCATCGCGCGCACCAATGCCTGCTGATGAATTCACCGCCGGCGGGGCCGATGGTGCCCAGAGCCGGCGAAAACGGGAATGTGATCATGACCGACGCGACAAAAGCCGGTCAGGGGACGGTGGCCAAGGGCCTTACCCTGATCTATGCCCAGATTCTGCCGGTGATGGCGATTGTTTCGCTGTTCCCCGCCATTCCCAAGCTGTTTGCCGAATTCGGGTCCAATCCCAATGCCGGTTTCCTGATCCCCGCCATCGTCACGGCGCCATCGCTCTGTGCCGCCCTGTTCGCCCCGCTGGCGGGGATCATCGCCGACCGCTATGGCCGGCGGCGCAGTTTCATCGGTGGCATGGCGCTTTATGTGCTGGCCGGTTTGGTGCCCTTGTTCGTGGCCGATCTGGGCCTGATCATCGCCAGCCGTGCCGTTCTGGGCATTGCCGAAGCCTTTGCCATCACCATTTCCAGCGCCCTGATCGGCGATTATTTCGGTGAGCAGCGCCACCGCTGGACCGCCTGGGTCGGCGTTGCCACATCCGTGGCAGGGACGGGGTTAATTGCGGCTGGCGGTGCGCTGGCGGATATAAGCTGGCGTGGCCCGTTCTCCATCTACCTGGCCGCCGTTCCCGGCCTGATCATGGCGGTGCTGTTCATTGATGAACCACGCCCAACGGTCAGCGCACAGGGCAGCAGCCGCCGCCAACTGGCTTTCCCGTGGAAGCAAGCGCTGCTGATCGGCACCGTCACCCTAATCAGCTCCGTTCTCTATTATGTCGAACCGCTGAACATTGCCCGCGTGCTGGATGCCAAGGGGGCCGGATCATCAACGGAGATCGGCCTGATCCAGGCGGCGACCAGCCTCACCTATATCGCCGGCGCCTTCCTTTATCGTCGCCTGCATCACTGGCCCATTGGCCGTCTACTGGGGCTGGCGGCACTGCTGATCGGTGCGGGACAATTGGTCATCGGTATGGGGCCGACCTGGCAGGTCGTGTCGGCGGGTGCTGCCATCCAGCAGCTTGGCGGCGGCATGGTGATCCCGGCGCTGCTGGCCTGGGGGCAGGCGATCCTGCCACTGGAACAGCGTGGGCGTGGCATGGGCATCTGGGCCACCGCCTTCTTCAGCGGCACCTTTGCCTGCGGTGCCATCGTCGCCCTGGCTACTAACCTGACGGGCGGCCTGACCCCGGCTATGACGGCGCTGGGTGTTGTCACCCTGGTCTTCGCCCTGCTGGCCCGCCTGATCCCGGCGGGCAATCGCTCCACCCCAACCGTGAATAGCTGATCATGACCGACACCGTTTACGACTATATCATCGTGGGGGCGGGTTCATCCGGCTGCGTCCTGGCCGACCGGTTGAGCGTCAGTGGTAGGTACAAGGTTCTGCTGGTGGAGGCTGGTGGCCGGAACGAGACCGAACTGGTCAACATGCCACGCGCCTTCATGAAGATGTTCGGCAATCCCACGCATTTCTGG
>JAEMSB010000178.1 GCA_016463045.1 Niveispirillum sp. | reverse complement strand
GTCTGGCGTACACCCACCGCCGCCGCCGGTCAATTTGCCGAAGGGCAGGGGCCGGATGGGGACGGGGCCGGCTCTCTTGCGCAAACCGCGCGCCGGAGTATGATGCGCCGCACCCCGGATATCGGGACCCGAACAGTAAGCTTCAAGGAACGACAGACATGCAGCCGGCCGAGACCATCTATATCGACGAAGACACCGTCGGCTGCGATGGCGGCGGCGGCGCGCTGGGCCATCCGCTGGTCTATCTGACCCTGTCGCCCAAGGGCAATGTCGACTGCCCCTATTGCGGTCGCCATTATGTGCAGACCGAAGCCGGCAAGGCCGCCGGCGGTGGCCACGGGCATTAACTTACACGTTCCCTTTAAGCGCCGGGCGCCGGCCTGTTGGGTTCTTAGCTGACCAGCAGCATTGGCCCCGGATGGATGGTGAATTTCGCCGTCCGGGCCGTCATCTCCTGCGTGCGGGCGAAGAAGCTGCGGTGCGGTCCCGTACGGGCCGGTGCTGTGGCTGATCCTGGCCGCATGAAATCCTCTGCCGCCACCTCACGGTCCATCGGTACCAGCGCCAGGCCGCTGAAGGTCCCCTCGGCGGCCTGCTGACAGCCGGCGGGAAGGGGCGCGCCGGGGGACAGGCGCACGGGCATCGCCTCCATCAGCAATGCTGCGCGTTCGGCGAACAGCTGTACCAGGAAGAACCCTTCCCGTCCTGCCGCTGCACCGCATCCGGCATGGGTCCAGCGCGGGTCCAGGATGTTGGCCCGGTGCCCCGGCGATTGCATCAGATTATCCACGGCCAGCCGTCCCGCCGCCTCTGCCCGGTCGGGGTCGAAGACGCTGTTGGTGAACAGGTTTTCGGCATTCACCCCCACCATGCGCCGGTGCAGCAGGGCGATGCGGTCGCCCGGATGGCGTCCGCCCGCATCCTCATGCGCGAAGGGGGCTCCCGCCGCCATCTGTGCGGCATAATGGCGCGCAATCCAGCTCAATTCGGCATCATCACGCAGGAAGGAGGCACCTTCCGCCAGACGGATGACGCCCGTGGCCCGCGCCGCCGCCATTTCCGCCTGGAATAACGGGTCGCCGGTGATGGGGGGGGCGGATTCCTGCTGAAAATCTTGGAATCTGTTAAGATAGGCGGCCATCTCTGCCATGGGCAGGGCGTTGGCCTTGGTCAGGGTTGCCGGATCAGCAACGGTGGCGCGAGCCACCGGGGCCAGAATCAGGGCAGATGCACCCATCAGAAGGGCACGCCGCGTCACCCCATCCGTTCGGACATAACCATCCGCACATGTGACAAGTGGATGGTCATCCCCTAACCTGGACAGGCGTTGCATCCCGATTCCTACCGTATATAGTAGTTAATTGTCGTTTCTTGCCAATTACTTGTAAACGATAGTTTAACAGAGTCCAACCCCACCCGCATCCCCCCTCAATCCGTTGTCGCACCATGTCGAAACCGGCCCAGCAGAACGCGAATTATCAACATACGGCGCACCGTCTGCCGGTGACCAAGCTGCCGTTCGTGGGCGAACGGGCCGATGGGCGTTTCGGCTATTGGGTCCTGACCGATCTGAGCGATGATCAGGACCCGCGCATTGCCGGCCGAACCTTCGCCGCATGGTATCTGCTTTATGCGGAGTATAATGGACCCATGGCAGCAGAAGACCTGATGGACCGGATCGAACGGGAAATGCCGTCGCGTTATCCGGCTGTCGACCGCGCCTTCCTGGCAGAGGTCATGTCGCGGCGTTCCCAGAATAGCAGCGCTGCCTGATAGACGATTCGGTCCGGTTTTCCCGCACCGATATCTCTGTTGCCGTGATCCCCTTTGAGCGCGCTGTTGTGGATAAGTGGGTTTCACACGGCTCCGAACGCCGGTCTCAGACACCGGACTGACCGACCTGCCAAGCCGTTTACAGCCAGCTTCCCCGCTGCTTTCGCATGGCTTTTCCTTCAAATGTAAAAGTTTGTCCCCTACCGCCGCCGGTTACAGTTGCGTAACAATTGGGGGGTTGGAGGATCGGGCCGTCCGCTCTAGTTGGATGGTGTCGGTATCCTGACCGGGGTTTGCCGCCGAAAGTCGTCTTTACGGACGGCTGCGGATGCCTGACAAAAACAATTAACGAAGCTTGCTGTCTCCGCTGTGGGATAGAATGGCTTTTCAATGACATGGAACGGTAGCGCCGCACCCTTTGCGGCAGCACCGACAAGATCGGACAGGAAAATGCGCCTGCCAATTCAGATTGCCACGGCTGTTGCCATCGTCGCCATTGGCGGCGGCGTCTGGTACATGACCGGGCGCGACGGCGCCAAACCCGCCGCACAGCAGCAGGCGGGCGCCCGCCCCGTGAATGTCGTCGCCACCCATGTGACGCGGGGTGACATTGCCGTCACCTTTGACGCCGTGGGCACATTGCGCGCGAATGAGGCGGTGACGGTGACGGCCAAGACAGCCGGTCTCGTCAAATCCATCAACTTCACTGAAGGTCAGCTGGTCCAGGCCGGCGCCGTCCTGATCGAACTGGACGACCGCGAGGTGCGGGCCAATCTGGCGGTGGCCGAAGCCGGGCGCCGCAATGCGGCACAGTTGCTGGACCGGGCGCGGGCATTGCTGGTGAAGCAGAACGTGGCCCAGGCCCGCGTCGATGAACTGGCGCTGCAACTGGCTGGCAATGATGCAGAGGTGCGGGCGGTGCAGGCGCGTCTGGCCGACCTGACCATCCGCGCGCCGTTTACCGGCTATACCGGCCTGCGGCAGGTCAGCCCCGGCGCCCTGGTCCGTCCGGCCGATCCGGTGACCACGCTGGACGACACCCGCACTGTGAAGCTGGAATTCACCGTGCCGGAATCCTCCCTGCGCTATCTGCGTGACGGGATGGAAATCGCGGCACAGACCACGCTATATCCGGACCAGTCCTTCCTGG
Organism: Niveispirillum sp.; assembly: GCA_016463045.1. Classification (GTDB taxonomy): domain Bacteria; phylum Pseudomonadota; class Alphaproteobacteria; order Azospirillales; family Azospirillaceae; genus Niveispirillum. Next base: position 5,421 of record JAEMSB010000178.1, on the reverse strand, counting down.
GCAAGGTGTCGGCCATCGATACCCGTATCGATCCCGTCACCCGCACCGTTGCCGCCGTGGCGCAGATCGACAATGCAGACGGGCGTCTGCGCCCCGGCCTGTTCATGACGGTTCGGCTGACGCTGGATAACCGGGTCAATGTCGTGCTGGTGCCGGAGGAATCGCTGGTGCCGGTCGGTGACCGGCAGTTCGTGTTCCTGGTGGCCTCGGGCAAGGTGGAACGCCGCCTGGTCACCATCGGCGCCCGGTCGCGCGGCGTGGTGGAAGTGGCGGATGGCCTGACCGGTGGTGAACTGGTCATCACGCGCGGCGTGCAGAAGGTGCGTGACGGCGTGCCCGTGCAGGCCGAAATCGTCAGTGCGCCTGCCGCGACCGGCACGCAGTCGGCCGCCCGACCGACGCCTTGACGGCGAATTGACGGTGACCGTTCGCGGTCACCCCTCTGCCGCCCCGATCACCCGGTCCGCCGGGGCGGCATCGACATGGACATGACAGCGACACGCCTGGGAACCTCACCATGGTGATCTCCGACATTTCGATCCAGCGTCCCGTGCTCGCCTTCGTGATCAGCGCCATGCTGGTCGTGTTTGGTGTGCTGGGATATGAAAAGCTGCCGGTGCGCGAGCTGCCGAAGATCGATTATCCCATCGTGTCGATCAGCACCACCTATCCCGGCGCCAGCGCCGAGGTGGTGGATAATGAGATCACGGAACGCATCGAAGGCGTCATCAACGGGATCGAGGGCGTGAAGACCATCCGCTCCCGCTCCCGCGAAGGCAGCTCGTCGGTATCGGTGGAGTTCGAGATCGACCGCGATATCGACGCCGCCAGCAATGATGTGCGCGACCGCGTGGGCCGCATCAGCGATAGCCTGCCTGAAGAAGCCGAACTGCCGGAAATCAGCAAGGTCGATGCCGACAGCAACCCGATCATGTGGATCACGCTGTCGTCCGACCGCATGAACCAGCTGGAACTGACCGATTTCGTGCGCCGCTATTATCTGGACGCGCTGGGCACGGTGCCGGGCGTGGCCTCGGTGCGCATCGGCGGGCGGCGTGACTTTGCCATGCGCGTCTGGCTGGACCGCAACGCCATGGCGGCGCGCCGGGTGACGGTGCAGGATATCGAAGCGTCGATCCGGCGCGAAAATGCCGAACTGCCTGCCGGGCGTATCGAAAGCAGCCAGCGTGAATTCACGGTGCGGACCGACACGCGCCTGAACCGCCCCGAACAATTCTCCTCCATCCTGGTCCGTCAGGACGGGGCCAACTGGATCCGTCTGGGCGATGTCGCGCGGGTAGAGGTGGCGGCCCGTGATGACCGTGGCGATTTCCGCATCAATGGCGGCAGCGCCATCGGCCTGGGCATCATCCGCCAATCGACCGCCAACACGATGGAAGTGTCCGAAGGCGTGCGCAAGCTGCTGGGCGAATTCCGGCAGAACTTGTCGCCGGGGATGAAGCTGGAGGTCCGTCAGGACGACGCCACCTTCGTCAGCCAGTCGGTCTATGAAGTGTTCCATGCCATCGCGGTTGCCATCGGGCTGGTGGTGCTGGTGGTCTGGGTGTTCTTGCGCACGTTCCGCGCCACCCTGATCCCTGTCATCGCCATTCCGGTATCGCTGGTCGCGGCCTTCGGTGTGATGGCGGCGCTGGGTTTCTCCATCAATGTGCTGACCCTGTTGGCCTTCGTGCTGGCCGTCGGTCTGGTCGTGGATGATGCCATCATCGTGGTGGAAAACATCTCTCGCCGGATCGAGGAAGGGGAGCCGCCACTGTTGGCGGCCTATCGCGGGGCGCGGCAGATCGGCTTTGCCGTCATCGCCACCACCGCAGTGCTGATCGCCGTGATCGCGCCCTTATCAATGCTGCCCGGTGATCAGGGCCGCCTGTTCCGGGAATTTGCCATCGCGCTGATGGCATCCATCGCTTTCTCCTGCATCGTGGCGTTGACCCTGTCGCCCATGCTGTCGTCAAAGCTGTTGCGCGGGCATCAGGAAGCGCGCGGCCTGTTCCGCCTGTCCGAGGCGTTTTTGGACATGCTGACCCGTGGCTATACGGCCCTGCTGCGTCAGGCCCTGTCAGCCCGCATGCTGGTCATGGCCCTGATGGCTGGCGCCCTGGTCCTGACGGCGGTGCTGGGCCGCACCCTGCCCAGCGAGTTGGCGCCCGTGGAAGACCGTGGCGTGGCGCGCATTTCCATCACCGGGCCGGAAGGTGCCAGCATGGATTACACCATGCAGGAGGTGGCGCGGGTGGAAGGGCTGTTGCAGCCCTATCTGAAGTCGGGCGAGGTGGACAGTATCCTGACCATCGTTAATCCCGGCTTTGGCGGCAGTTCGGGCGTGAATCGTGCCATGGTGGTTATGCGCACGCCGCCCTGGGCCGAACGCGTCAGCGACCGCACCGTGCCGGAGATGGTGAATGAGCTGCGCCCGAAACTGTCGGCCATGCCCGGTTCCCGTATCGTGCCCATCCTGCCCTCTGGTCTGGGCGGCGGCGCCTCGGCCAACCAGCTGCAGGTCGTGATCGGCGGCAATACGTTCGAGGAACTGGCCGACTGGCGTGACGCCCTGATCGCCCGTTTGCAGCAATATCCGGGCCTCACCGGCTTCTCCGCCGATTATGACGAAACCAAGCCGCAGCTTTATGTGACGGTGGACCGTAATCGCGCCGCCGATCTGGGCGTACCGGTCACCACCATCGGCACCACCCTGGAAACCATGCTGGGTGAAAAGCTGGTGACCCGTTATCTGGATCGGGGTGAGGAATATGATGTGGTGCTGCGGGCCGAGGCACAGGACCGCGCCAATCCGCGCGACCTGTCCAACATCTTTGTGCGCTCCACGACGGGCACCACCACGGGGCAACTGATCCCGCTGGCCAACCTGATCCAGGTGCGTGACGTGGCCGGTGCCACCGAACTGAACCGCTATAACCGCCTGCGTTCCATCACCATCACGGCCAACCTGACCGAGGGTGCCGTGATGGGCGATGCCATCCGCGAGGTGCGGCAGGCCGCCGCCGAAGTGCTGCCGGCAGAGGCGCGGATCAATTTCGAAGGGGCCGCGCGGTTGCAGCTGGAAGCCAGCAGCGCCATCTGGTTCGCCTTCGGCATGGCCATGCTGGTGGCTTTCCTGGTGCTGGCGGCACAGTTTGAGAACTTCCGCCTGCCGGCCATGATCCTGGGTTCGGTGCTGCCTGCCGGTCTGGGGGGCATCCTGGCCATCTCCATCACGGGCATGTCGCTGAACACCTATACCCAGATCGGCCTGATCATGCTGATCGGCCTGATCGCCAAGAACGCCATCATGATCGTGGAGTTCGCCAATCAGCTGCGCGAGGAAGGGCATGAGTTGCTTGACGCGGTGGTAGAGGCCTCGCGCCTGCGCCTGCGCCCCATCCTGATGACCTCCATCGCGACCGTGTTCGGTGCACTGCCGCTGGCGCTGGCCTATGGGGCGGGGGCCGAAAGCCGCATGGCCATCGGCTGGGTCATTGTAGGCGGCGTGACAGTGGGTACGGCCCTGTCCTTGTTCATCACGCCCGTGCTGTACAGCATGTTCGCCAGGGGCGTGCAGCCCATCGGCATCATCCGCCGCAAGATCGAAGAGGAAGAACGCCTGTACAATGCACCGCCACAGGTGCCCGCGGAGTGAGGGAGCAAAACCCGTTCCCGCAGGCAACAAAAAAGGGGAGCGGAAAGCCGCTCCCCTTTTTCTTTCAGCAGTATCGCTGGATCAGCCCAAATCCACCGGGATGGTCAGGAAGGCCGTCGTCTCGCCACGGCGGACCTGCACCAGGGCGTTCTTGCGACCTGCCTTGGAGGCGGCCTTTACCTGGGCTGCCACATCGGCGGGGCTGGTGACGGCGCTGTTATTGACCGAGGTGATCAGGTCGCCGGGGCGCAGCCCCTCCACCCCGTCACCCACATCCAGCACCACGACACCGGCGGTATCGCCGGGCAGGCGCAGACGCTGACGCCACTGGTCGGTCAGGCCGGACAGTTTCAGGCCGGCCACTTCCTCGCCATCCTGCTTCTGCGCCTCGGCCTTGGCCAGACGCTGCTGTGGCTGGCCGGGGGCCTGTTCGACGGTGACGGCGATGGTCTTTTCCTTGCCGTCGCGCCACAGGGCCATGTCCAGCTTGCTACCGGGCTTCACCATGCCCACCTGACGGGCCAGATCGCGGGTATCCTTGATGGGCTTGCCGCCGGCGGACAGGACAACGTCACCGGGCTTCAACCCTGCCTTCTCCGCCGGGCTTTTCGGCTCGACCGCCGCGATCAGAGCGCCGCCCTCCTTCGACAGGCCCAGACCATCGGCCAGTTCCTTGGTCACGCCCTGCAAATTGACGCCCAGCCAGCCGCGCTCCACCTTGCCGTCACGCTTCAGCGCCTCGACCACCGGCTTGGCCAGGTTCGAGGGGATGGCAAAGCCGATACCGACAGAGCCGCCATTGGGCGTGAAGATGGCCGTGTTGATGCCGATCACGTCACCGGCCATGTTGAAGGTCGGGCCGCCGGAATTGCCGGAATTGATGGAGGCATCCAGCTGCAAGTAGTCGTCATACGGACCCGACCCGATATCGCGGCTCCTGGCCGACACGATGCCGGCGGTGACGGTACCGCCCAGGCCGAACGGGTTGCCCACGGCCACCGCCACATCGCCCACGCGCACCTTGTCGCTGTCGGCGAATTTCAGGGCGGGCAGCGGCTTGTCGGTCTTGACCTTCAGCACGGCCAGATCGGTACGCTCATCCTCGCCGATCACCTCTGCCTCGCGTTCGGTCCCGTCGCTGAAGGCCACGGTCACCTGATCGGCGTCGGCAATGACATGGCGGTTGGTGACGACATAGCCGGACGCGTCGAAGACGAAGCCGGAACCCAGCGCACGGGCCACGGGTGCGCCACGGCCCTGGCCGCCGCCACCCTGGCCCGGCAGGCCCGGCACGCCGAAGCGGCGCAGGAATTCCTCGAACCCCGGCGGCAGGTCGCGGGCGGCGGTGCGGGTCGGTGCCGTCTGGGCGGCGGTGATGGTCACGACGGCGGGCGACACGCGCTCCACCAGATCGGCGACACCGCCATTGGCCAGCACTTCGGCCGGGGCCGCCGCGGCGGTCTGGATGGTCGCCGGGGCCAGCAGGGCGGTGCCGGCAAGCAGGGCCATGGCCAGATTGCGGCGGAAGTTCCGTGCAGTGGCAAGCGACATCATGGTCTCCATTATCTTTCTTCTGCCTTAGGCCGCCGTTCGGTCCGGCGGCGCTTTCGATGGTCACAGCTTGACCGGGGTCCGCCCACAGGCAACTGACAGGCGGATGAAAATTCTGTCATCCATGCCGACCGATGACGGTGGGTCCGGCACGCCCCGGTTTCAAGCGCCGCCAGATGAAACTTTGTTCATCTTCCCGAAAGGTACCTGTC
>JAEMSB010000670.1 GCA_016463045.1 Niveispirillum sp. | reverse complement strand
GGTCGGTATCGTGGATCAGATGGCTATCCATGGCTTAATCCTCCCTTCCCGCTTCAGGACGCGACGCCGGCGGCGCGCTTGATCGCGGCCTTGATGCGCGGATAGGTGCCGCAGCGGCAGAGATTGCCATCCATGGCGGCATCGATATCGGCATCGGTCGGCTTGGGCGTATCCGTCAGCAGGGCGGCGGCGGACATGATCTGGCCGGACTGGCAGTAGCCACATTGCGGCACCTGCAATTCCTCCCACGCCTTTTGCAGCGGGTGATTGCCGCCCAGCGCCTCAATCGTCGTGACCTTGGACCCGGCGACCGCTTCCAGCGGGATGGAGCAGGAACGGGTGGCGACGCCATCGACATGGACGGTACAGGCGCCGCATTGCGCGACACCGCAGCCATATTTGGTGCCCGTCAAACCCACAATGTCCCGGATGGCCCAAAGCAGCGGCATGTCCGGATCGGCATCCAGCCGGTGCGCCTTGCCATTGATGGTCAGTTCGATCATCGCCTTCACCTTCTGCCAGGAAGTTTATTTTGGAAGCAGAATAAAGATAACACCGGTGTCAGGGGTCGGTGATTTTGTTTCCGAACGGTAAATGGCATGTCAAACCATGCCTGCAAGTCCCGGCACTGCCCATTTTGTGACGCACCCTCACAATAATTCTCGATATATTCACATGAATATTACGACATGCTTTGTTTACCGTAATCCGCTCGCGTTGCCCTGGCAAAGACTGTACGTTTCCGGACAGTGCGTTCCCTCAAGTGGTGGATCATGGCTGACCAGCCGCGTGTTCTGATCGTTGACGATGACGAGGATATCCTTGTCGCCGCCCGCCTGATGCTGAAACGCGAAGGCATCCTCTGCCATACCGAGCCGCGGCCCGACCGTATTCCGCAGCTTCTGAAGGATGGCACCTTCGACGCGGTCCTGCTGGACATGAATTTCGCTATCGGCGCCAATACGGGACGCGAGGGCTTCCAGTGGCTGAAGCGCATTGTGGAGATCGACCCCACCTTGTCGGTGGTGCTGATCACCGCCTATGGCGATGTCGGCACGGCGGTGGAGGCCATGAAGCAGGGGGCCGCCGATTTCGTGCTGAAACCCTGGCAGAATGAGCGGCTGCTGGCCACCCTTTCATCGGCACTGAAGCTGACAGCATCAAAGCGGGAGGCGCAGCAATCGGCGGCGACGACCAAGGAACTGGCCAGCGTCGCCCTGGATGGCACGCCCAATACCATTATCGGGTCGGCCCCCGCCATGGCCCGCATCTTCGCGCTGCTGGACCGCGCCGCTCCGACAGAGGCCAATGTCCTGATCCTGGGGGAGAACGGGACGGGCAAGGAAGTGATCGCGCGGGAAATCCACCGCCGGTCAAAGCGCGCGACGCAGGTATTCGTGTCGGTCGATCTGGGCTCCGTCTCTGAAAGCCTGTTCGAGAGTGAGCTGTTTGGCCACAAGAAGGGAGCATTTACCGACGCCAAGGAAGACCGGGTTGGCCGTCTGGTCGCGGCCAATGGCGGCACGCTGTTCCTGGATGAAATCGGCAATTTGCCGCTGTACCTGCAATCCAAGCTGCTGTCGGTGCTGGAACAGCGGGTGGTGATCCCCGTGGGCGGGACCAAGCCCATCCCCATCGATGTCCGTCTGGTCAGCGCCACCAACATGCCGCTGGACCAGTTGGGCCGAGAGGATGTGTTCCGGCAGGATCTTCTCTACCGTATCAATACGGTCGAACTGCACCTGCCGCCGTTGCGCGACCGGGCGGACGATATCCCCGCCCTGATCGACCATTTCGTCGCCATCTATGCCCGCAAATACAATATGCCAGCCAAGAAGGTGTCGGCAGCGGCCATGCCCCGGCTGATGGCCTGGCGCTGGCCCGGCAATGTCCGCGCGCTTCGCCATGCCGTGGAACGCGCCATGATCCTGTCGGGCGGGCCGATGCTGGAGGCGGAGGATTTCTCCCTGCCATCGACCGCTGGACAGGCGCCGGCGGCACCTGTGGCATCCCCGGCGGCGGCCCCGGCGGGCGCGCTAGTCCTGGACACGCTGGACCTGGAGGCGGTGGAGCGCGAGGCAATCCGCAAGGCCCTGTCCAAGCATCAGGGCAATATCAGCCACGCGGCCCAGGATCTGGGCATTACCCGCGCCTCCCTCTATCGCCGGATGGAAAAGCATGGGCTATAGGCGGTTCGAGCTGAACGTCACCCTGCGGGTGGCGCTGCTGGCGCTCTCCTCCATGCTGCTGGGTATCATGCTGGTGGAGACGACATACCGCGCC
>JAEMSB010000669.1 GCA_016463045.1 Niveispirillum sp. | reverse complement strand
GTTGAGCCAGACCCTGCCCGACGGCAGCTATCTGACCGACCTGCGGTGGGAGGACGGGCGTCTGCACCTGACCGGTTACAGCCGCGATGGCGCTGGTCTTCCGGCCCTGCTTGATGCCTCCCCCGATCTGGAGGATGTGCGGTTCGAGGCGGCATTGCTCAGGGCGGGACCCCAGGGGGATCGTTTCCAACTGTCATTGAGGGCGATGGCCAATGTCACCGATTGAGGCGATCCTGGCCGATGCGGGAAAGGCGCGCCGTCTGTACCTGTCGATCAATCTGGGCCTGGCGCTGCTGGTCTTGATGCTGGTGGTCTGGCCGCTGCTGGGCCTGCTGCTGGCTCAGCGGTCAGAGATCGCGGCGGCAGAGGCGCAACTGAAGGCCGCTTCAGCCTTGGCCCAGCGCGCGGATGCGCTGCTGGCTGAACAGGCGCAGCTATCGGCCCTGGGTGGATTGTCGGCGGACTATCTGGCGGGCGAAAACCATGGCTTGGCCGCCGCCAATTTGCAGGGTCTGCTGGGTCAGCGCCTGACGTCGGTCGGTGGCCATCTGGTCAGCACACGCATTCTGTCGGCGGATGACGTCGGGGACCGGCGCGTGGTGGCGCGGCTGGATGCCGTGGTCAGCCATGCCCAACTCCGTCTCCTGCTGCACACCCTGGAAGGTGGACAGCCACGGCTGGTCATCAGCGCCATGGGTCTGGCGTCGGCGGGAGAGGGGATGGATCGGCTGACCCTGACCCTCACCGTGGTCGGCCTGCGCCTGCCGGAAGGGGGGGAAGGATGAGGGCCGTTGCTTCGCTTCTGATTGCGTTCTTCGTCGGGGGCGACAGCGGTGCCGTGCGTGCGGAAGGGACCGCAGACTATGCGCTGCCGCCCTTGTCCAGTGTGACCGCCATCGTTGAACGCCCGCTTTTCGTACCCCAGCGCCGGGGCGCTGTCGTATCGGCCCCCGTTGCCCCGGCGGCAGTGCCGGGGCTGGACGGGCGACTATTGGGTATCGCGCTGCGGCAGGGCCGTGCCCATGCCCTTCTGTCCACCGGCGGCACCACCCTTACCCTGGTTCCGGGTCAGAAGGTCGGCGGCTGGTTATTTGTTTGCGCTGACCGGCGGGCCGCAGAGTTCAAGGCACCGGATGGCCGTGTGCTGCGCCTGGCCATCGGTGACCGCCTTCCCCCCCTTCAATGATGTGCCCAAGGATACGGACCATGCCGACCCAACCCCATCACCGGCGACCGCCGCCGCACCGCCGTCGTCAGGCGGGCTTTACTCTGCTGGAACTGCTGGTGGTGCTGGTCATCATTGGCTTGCTGCTGGGCCTGGTTGGCATGCGCCTGCTGTCCAATGTTGACCGTGGCAAGGTCACGGCGGCGACCGCGCAGGCGCGGGTGCTGAAGACGGCCCTGGATACGATGAATTTGGATTTGGGCCGATATCCAACCAAATCAGAAGGCCTGTCATTGCTGGTGACCCCGCCCAAGGATGCGGCGGGTCGGCGTTGGATGGGGCCATATCTGGAAGCCGGGGTGCCCAATGATCCCTGGGATCGTCCCTACCAGTTCGAGGTTGATGAGGGCGGGCGGCAGGTCCGGGTTTTCACCCTGGGGGCTGATGGCAAACCGGGCGGCACCGGTGCCGATGCCGATATCATCGTGCCGGAGCGTCCGTGACGACCGGGGTCGGGCAGAGCTGACATGATTGATGAAATGGTTGCCTATTTTGCCTTGGTGGGCGCCTGCATGGGCAGCTTCGTTGCGGCAATGGCCTGGCGGCTGCCCCGGTCGATCTCCGTCTGGGGGCGATCGACCTGTGTCGATTGTGGCCACGTCCTCGGCGTCGCGGACCTTGTCCCCTTCTTGTCTTGGTTATGGTCACGGGGGCGCTGTCGGTATTGCGGTGTGGCTGTCAGCCGACGATACCCGCTGGTGGAAATGACATCAGCGCTGTTCTGGGCGATGTGCGCGTCATTGTTCCCACACCCACTGGAGGCCGCAAGCGTCGCTCTATTGGGAAGTTCTCTGCTCTACCTGTCGCTTGTGGATATTGACTGGTACTATTTGCCTGATGGCGGGGTGTTGCTTGTTGCTGCATTGGGCATGGCAAGACTTTATTACGTTGCAGACCCATGGCTGCATTTTATCGGTGCAGCGCTAATGGGCGGGGGGGCCTTATCTGTCAGGTTCGCTGTCAGCAGATTGTTGGGCCGGGAGGCGCTTGGCTTGGGCGATGTCAAACTGATGACGGCTTCCGCTTTGTGGCTAGGGGTTGATGGTCTGTCGGACTTTC